>DAIDJK010000182.1 GCA_027450225.1 Bryobacterales bacterium
GGATTGACATAACCCCAGTAGTTCGCCGACATCCCCGGATAGATCTTGCTGTGCAGCGTCTTCATCTCAGATAAATGTCCGCGCGGCACACCGGGCTCCGGATATGAATCCGGGTTATAACCCGCCACGTCATAAGTACCCAGCGATTTACCGTCCGCGAAATAGTGGTAGTTATGCGTCGTGCCGAGCCGCAGCGTCTCGAGCCTGTACCAGTAATTCGTGCCCGCCACATGTTTCATCGCCACCGGCGGCTGATAATCGATCGCCACCGTCGCCGGTGAAGTCGATTCCACCGCAAACAGAAACTCCTGCCCCCACACCACCGCGCCGTCGCGGCCATGCAGTTCCGGCATGCCGTGCCCAAGCAGATCTTTCAGCCGCGGGGAATCGGACCGCGCCGCATCCACCAGTTCTTTAATCTGATCGATGGATTGGATCTGATCGATGGATTGCGCGGGCGCCAGCGAGACCGCAACGAAAAACGCGAGCAGCAGCTTCATAGACTGCTCGAAGATATCATCCGAACTTGGGATTCGCCGTCTGGATCGACGACGCCGCCGGACTCGCCTGGGCGCGCGGCACTCACGAATACCGCCCCATGGGCACAGCCGTGGTGGCCGTCACGGACCAGTTCCGCCGCGTGGATTTCTCGCCCGCGAAGCGCGTTCCTCGGCAACTGCACCAGCAGTTCGCCGGCTTCTTCGGCTCGCTCGAAACCGTGAATGAGTTCCTGCGCGAAGGCCCTGAAACACGAAAGCGCCGGATCACTCCGGCGCATCTTTTCTAACTTCGGGATTACCCGATCCGCTCCGCCAGTTCCACGATGATCCCCTCGGGACCGCGAACATAGCAGAGCTTATACAGGTTTTTGTACTGCTCCAGTTCGCCGACAAGTTCAACGCCGCGCGCCCGCAATTCCGCCACAACGCCGTCGATATCTTTCACCGCGAACGCCACATGCCGGATGCCCCGCGTGTTCGCCGGCGCGTAGCGGCCGTCTCCCTCACTGGCCGGTGAATGGAACTTCGTAAGTTCCAGCCGCCCGTTGCCATCCGGCGTCTTCAACATGGCGATGTCCGCCCGTACGCCCGCAAGGCCCACGATGCGATCCACCCAGCTTCCCTCCACGCCGGTTTCGCCCTCGATGACAAGTCCCAGCGAAACGAAGAAATCCGTCGCGGCCGCCAGATCCTCCACCACGACGCCGACGTGCTCCATCCGTTCGATCGCCATGCCGGTTAAAGCGGATGTCTCAGATGAACGCCATCGTCTTGAGGCCCGAGATATCGAATCTTCTCCGGCATCGCAGGTTCTTGCACATCGCCTGGTTGTCCATCAGCACCATATAGCTTTGGGCCTTGGCGAACTTGGCGCGGTCGCGCTCATCGGCTTTCCCCGGCGGCAGACGATCCTTCTTCTTCCGCACGCTCCACTGCAGTTCGTACTCGTTCTCGGTGCGGCAGTGCGGGCACACCAGAGTCGCAGGCTTGGTGGTCTGCGACTCCGAATAAAAATCGCGCTCGTCCACTTATCGCTCGTTCATCGGGATCCAGCGCATGCCGTCGGCATTGCCCTTGTATTCGGCGCGCGGCCGGATCAGCCGGTTGTTGTGATATTGCTCGAGCACGTGCGCGGTCCAGCCCGACATGCGGCTCACCGCGAAAATCGGCGTAAACAGATCGATCGGAATCCCCAGAGAATAGTAAGTGGAAGCCGAGTAGAAATCCACGTTCGGATTCAGCTTCTTCTCGGACTTGATCACGTCCTCCACGCGCCGCGACATCAGATACAGATCTTCATGCCCCGTGCTCTTGCCGAGCGCTTCCGACATATGCCGCAGATGCGTGGCGCGCGGATCTTCCGTCCGGTAAACACGATGCCCGAAGCCCGGTATCTTGCGCTTCGCCGCCAGCATCTCGTGCACGCGCTCCACGGCTTTATCCGCCGTGCCTACTTCGAGCAGCATTTTGATCACGTCCTCGTTCGCGCCGCCGTGCAGCGGGCCCTTCAGCGCGCCGATCGCCGACGTCACCGCCGAATAGATATCGGAGAGCGTCGCCGCCGTCACGCGCGCCGCGAACGTGGATGCGTTCAGTTCATGATCGGCATGCAGGATCAGCGCCACGTCGAAGGTATGCTCCATCACGTGATCCGGCTTCTTTCCGGTCAGGCAATACAGAAAATTTCCCGCGAAGCTCAGCGACGCGTCCGGTTGCACGATCGGCTGCTCCGTCCGCATCCTGCCGAACGTGCTCACGATCGTCGAAGTCTGCGCCATCAGCTTCGTCGCCTTCTGCTGATTCGCTTCCGGCGACATGTCTTTCGCCTGCGGATCGTACAGGCTCAGCATCGAAACCGCCGTACGCAGCACGTCCATCGGCCCGGCGTTCAGATTGTCCGCCAGAAACTGCTGTACCTGCTCCGGAATGGCCGCATGCGCATGCAGATCGGTTTTCAGCTGTTTGAGTTCGGCCTGCTTCGGCAGCGCGCCCTTCCACAGCAGCCAGATCACCTCCTCGAACGTGGCATGATCGGCCAGCGTGTGGATGTTGTAGCCGCGATAGCTCAGTACGCCTTCGTAGCCGTCGATGTAGCAGATTTCGGATTCGCCTGCGACGACGCCTTCGAGACCGGCGCCAGTGGTGGGAACGGTGGTCGTGCTCATTTTGTCACCTTTAGTCTATTCCGGCGCGGTTCGCGCCGTGAAAATTCGCTTCAGCGCAGCAGCGGTTTACGCAGTTTCCCCACGGTCCGGTGAATCATGATCGAAAACGAGCTCTTGTGCGGGCAAACCGGATACGGCGCGAAACTGATTTCGTCGCTGCCCTTGTCCACCCACAGCGCCTCTTCGCGATTCGGATTCACGTCCACCGTGAGCAGTACCCCGTTGTTGCAGGATTCACTGTCGCTCAGATGCAGCAGCGATGCGTTCGGCGCATTGTTTCCCGGGCCCCAGTCGGACATGAATTTGTCGAACGGATACCCGGAGCACGTGTTGGCGCGCCCGCAGCCCCAGTCGCGGTATGCCGCCTGGTAATCGCCCCGGCGCACATCGCCCAGAAACCGCTTCACCACGCCTTCCTGGTGATGATTCTTGAACAGATACCAGCCGAGCGACACCGCAATCGCGGCGATCAGCAGTATCCCGACGGTGCGGAAAATGATCGTGTTTCGCTGGTCTTCGCCCGCCCCGTATTGATCGAGATAGCCCGCCATCGCTTACACTCTGTTGCGGCGTCCGCCCTGCTTCTATTTGGCTGGATAGGCTTTGTTGTACGCCGCCGTCGCGTCCGCCGTAATGTCGAGCGACGGTTTGAAGTACACCGTCTGCGTTACGTCGATCACCACGTCCAGACCCTTCTCTTCGGCCAGCTTGCTTACCACCTGCTGCATCTTCTGCGAGGCTTTGCCCAGAATGTCCTGGCGGTCGCGCTCGAAGTCCTGCTGCAGATCGTCGGACATGCGCTGCAGGTCGCGCTGCTTGCGCTGCCCCTGCGCCTGAAGGTCCGCCACCGCGGCCTCCGAAGTCACCTTTCCGCTGTTCAGCTGTTCCTGAATCGACTGCAGATCGCCCTGCAGCTTCACAATCTCGTCCTGGCGCGGCTTGTACTTCGACTCCACCACAGCCGACTCTTTCTTCAGCTCATCGGAATCGGCCAGCGCCTTCTGCATATTTACGATCGCCACTTTCGTTTGTGCGGTGGCAAGAGAAGCAAACGGCGCAAGCGCAAGACAGAGCAAACCGGCGCGGAAAGCCAGAGAACGACGCATATTTATTTGAGGGGCTCCTATGGATGGAAATCCACAGATTATCATACGAGGGCATCCCGGAAGGCGGTTTCAGGGGATTGCCCTGGAACAACGCCCCCCGATTGTCGGCTGCGCCCCGCGGCTATTCCAGAACGCCCAGGATTTCGTCTTCCCGCAGGATCAGCACGTCCTCGCCGTCCACCTTCACCTCGGACCCCGAGTACTTGCCGAACAGCACCTGGTCGCCGCCCTTTACTTCCGGCGGCACGCGCTCGCCCGTCTCCATCAGCTTCCCGGACCCCACCGCGACCACTTCACCGCGCTGCGGCTTCTCTTTCGCGCTGTCCGGAATATACAGATTGCCGATTTTCGATTCGTTTTCTTCCACGCGCCGGATAATGACGCGATCGTGCAAAGGACGGATGGCCATATGTTTTCTCGAAGGTGAGCGTAGCACATGGAAGCCGCCCGTTAAGATAGAACTTCATGCGGATCGCCATCGGGCAAATCAATCCCACGGTCGGCGATCTGGCGGGCAACGTCCGCAAAATGGCCGACTTCGCCCGCCGCGCCGCCGCGCGCGAAGCCCACCTCATCGCCTTTCCCGAACTCTCCGTCACCGGCTACCCGCCGCGCGACCTTGTCGAGAAACCGAGCTTCGTCACCCAGTCGGAAGCCGCCCTCGATTGCCTCGCCGCCCAGACCGCCGATCTCCCCATCGCCATCGTCGCCGGCTACGTCGGCCGCTCGCACGAATCCACCGGCAACCGCGCCACCAACTCCGCCGCCATCCTCCGCGCCGGCAAAGTCCTCCTTCGCCAGACCAAAATCCTCCTCCCCAACTACGACGTCTTCGACGAACAGCGCAACTTCGTCCCCGGCGGCCGGCAAGCCCTCTGGCCCTTCGAAAACGAACGCGTCGCCCTCACCGTCTGTGAGGACGCCTGGAACGACAAGACTTTCTGGACCCACCGCCTCTATCCCCGCGATCCGGTCGATGAGCTGATGCAGCAGGGCGGCAGCATCCTCCTCAGCATCAACGCGTCGCCCTATCACATGCACAAACGCGAGCTGCGCGAGAACATGTTCCGCGCCATGACGCGCCGCCACAACGTTCCCGCCATCGTCGTCAATCAGGTGGGCGGCAACGATCAGATCGTCTTCGATGGCTCCAGTTTCGCCATGGACGCCGAAGGCCGCGTCTTCGCTTCCGCCGCATCCTTCGAGGAGGATCTCGTCATCGCCGATCTGCCCTCGCGCTCAGGCGAGGTCCGCGCCGATTTTCCCGACGAATGCGAAGCCGCCTACGAAGCGCTCGTCCTCGGTACCCGCGATTACATCCGCAAATGCGGCTTCCGCCGCGTCCTCATCGGTCTCAGCGGCGGCATCGATTCTTCGCTCACCGCCGCCATCGCCGTCGACGCCGTGGGCCGCGACAACGTTCACGGCATCGCCATGCCTGGGCCTTATTCTTCCGATCACAGCGTTCGCGACGCCCGCGCCATGGCCGAAAAGCTCGGCATCCGGTTCGATATCATCCCCATCACGCCGGGTTACGACGAAATGCTGCGCGTGCTCGCCCCGGCGTTTCGCGATACGAAGCCGGACGTCACCGAAGAAAACGTCCAGTCCCGGTTGCGCGGCCTCACGCTCATGGCGCTCTCGAATAAATTCAACGCGCTCGTCCTCACCACCGGCAACAAGAGCGAACTCGCCGTCGGCTACTGCACGCTCTATGGCGATATGTGCGGCGGCCTGGCCGTCATCAGCGACGTTCCCAAGACGCTGGTCTATTCGCTCTCCCGCGTCGCCAACCGCAGGCACTCCGGCGCCATCCCCGAATCCGTCTTCGAAAAGCCCCCTTCCGCCGAACTCCGCCCGGACCAGAAGGATTCCGATTCCCTGCCGCCCTACGATGTGCTCGACGCCATCCTGCGCCTCTATATCGAAGAGCTGCGCAGCACCAGGGAAATCGCCGCCGAATTGTCTCTCCCGCTCGACCTCGTTAAAGACGTTGCCATCAAAGTCGACCGCAACGAGTACAAACGTCAGCAGGCCGCCCCCGGCCTGAAACTCACCTCGAAGGCGTTCGGCATCGGCCGCCGCTTTCCCATCGCTCAAAAATATTTCGAAAACGAATGAAATTCAAATCGATTCCGCTCGTTCTGGCGTTTGCGGCGTTCCTCGTCTCCCAACCCGCCCCTCGCGAACAGGTCGGCCCTCTGCCGGACGGATCGTTCCTTCTGAACAGCGGCTGGCGCATCAAGCCCGTCGGCGTTCAGATTCCGGTCGATACCCTCCCCATGTCCGCGCTCGTCACGCCGGACAAAAGATATCTGCTTGTCCTGAACGGCGGCTATAATCCGCCCTCGGTCAGCGTCATCGAGCTCGCTTCCCTGAAGGAGATCGGCCGCACTCCCGTTCCCGATGGCTGGCTCGGCCTCACCATGTCGAAATCGGGCGACCGCGTCTATGTCGGCGGCGGCTCCCGCGCCGCCGTCTTCGAGTTCGGCTTCGCCCGCGGCAAGCTCACCCCCATGCGCCAGTTTCCTGTCGTCGCCGAAAACAAGCGCACCGCGCGGGATTTCGTCGGCGATGTCCAGTTCGCGCCGGATGGCCATCTCCTCTACGCCACCAATCTGTTTCGCGATTCCGTCGTCGTCATCAATCCGCAGTCCGGCCTCGTCCTTTCCACCATCAAAACCGGCAGACGGCCTTATCGCATCCTGTTCCATCCCTCGGGCAAGAGCCTTTACGTCTCCAGCTGGCTCGATGGTTCCATCGGCCAGTTCAATGCCGTCGATGGCTCCGAGATTGCGTCCTATCGCGTCGGCCCGCACGCCACCGACATGGCCTGGCTCGATGGCGGCATTGAAGACCATCCCAACGTCGCCGCGCGTCTTTTCGTTTCGGCCAGCAACACGAATAACGTCTATATCCTCGGCGCCAGTGAAAGCGGCGAGCTTTCGCTTCTGGAAAGCGTGAACCTCGCGCTCACACCGCGCCAGCCCGCCGGCACAACGCCCAGCGGTCTCGGCCTCAGCGCCGATGGCAAAAGCCTCTTCGTCGCCTGCGCGGATTCGAACGCCGCCGCCGTCGTCGATATCTCCGGTCCCCGCAGCCGCGTGCTCGGCTTCGTACCCACCGGCTGGTATCCCACCGCCGCCTTCGGACTTCCGGATGGCGGCATGGGCGTGCTCAATGGCCGCGGTCTCCGCTCTTATCCGAATCCCGGCGGCCCCAGTCCCATGAAGCGCGCCGAGACTGCTTATAAAGGTACGAAGGCCGTCGAATACGTCGGCCACATCCAGACCGGCACCGTTCAGATCGTCCGCGACACCGCCGAATCCACTCTGCTCGAAGATACGAAGCAGGTCCTGGCCAACACGCCGTACAACGATTCGAAACTCGATGAGCCGCCCACTGTCGCCGATAATCCCGTGCGCCCCAACGGTCCCATCAAACACTTCGTCTACGTCGTCAAGGAAAATCGCACCTACGATCAGGTCCTGGGCGATATGAAGGAGGGCAACGGCGACCCTTCGCTCGTGCTCTTCGGCGAAAACATCACGCCCAACCTTCACAGGATCGCGCGCGAATTCGTCCTGCTCGATAATTTCTACGTCAATTCCGATGTCAGCGCCGATGGCCACAACTGGGCCACCGCCGCCATCGCGCCCGATTACACCGAACGCATGTGGCCCAACAGCTACGCCGGCCGCCGCAAGACTTACGATTACGAAGGCCAGGAGCCCACCAACTCACCGCCCGCCGGTTACATCTGGACCAACGCCAGCGAAGCCGGCGTCAGCGTTCGCAACTATGGTTACTGGGCGGAAAACTTCCCCAAACCCGCGCCCGCCGGCCAGCGCCAGATCGAGAAGGTTCGCGATCCCATGCTCGCCCCCGTCACCGACATGAACTATCGCGCCTTCGATCTCGACTATTCCGACGTCGATCGCGCGCGCGAATTCATCGCGGACCTCCACCGCTTCGAAGCCGCCGGCTCCCTGCCGCAACTTCTGCTCGTCCGCATGGGCAACGATCACACCAACGG
>DAIDJK010000183.1 GCA_027450225.1 Bryobacterales bacterium
GAAGCTGGTGGCGACGCGGGTGCCGAGATCGACGCCGTAGCTGATGAAGCGCTTGTCGCCGCTTTTGATGGTCTCGACGAGCGCTTCGCCGGCGTAAGCGCCGGAATCGTAGACGGTGATGGGGCCGCCATCGAGCGTGCGGCCGGTGGTGTTGGTGAGTTCGGCGGCGCTGAGCGGATTCGGGCGCGAGGGGTCGGAATAGATGATGAGCTTGCGCGCCGTGATCTTCTGCTGGAGGAATGGCAGCATGGCGGATTCGTTTCTGCGGACGGTGACGCGGTTCGGGAGATCGTATTCGAAGAGATCGGCGATCTCGCGCGCGGCGCCGGAGGCAACGATGGAACTGGGCGCCGGCGGAGGCGGCGCGGCACCGGGGAGGCCGCCGGCAATACCTCCGAGGACACCGCCGAGCGCGCCGCTCGCCATCATCGGCTGAGCCATCGAAAGCCCGGCGGATGGCTGGTACATCATCGCCCGCTTCTGCGCCGCATCGGCTTCGATCGCGCCGCCGTGCAGCGTTGGGCCGACCGCCTGATCTTCCGGAAGATCGGCGACTTTGCGATCGATGTAGCGGGGATCGTAGAGTTCGCTGATGAACGAGATGGGCTTGCCGGAGACGAGAGTGAGTTTTACGTTGGTCCAGTCTTCCTCGGTGGTGTTATCGACGATCGCCCAGCCTTCGAGCAGAGGCGCGGCGGCGTTGTCGAACAGGAGCCGGTAACTCGATTTCCAGGCAGGCATCGGCATGATGTAGGTGGCGACGACGTCGCGGGATTGCGAGTCGGTGGAATCGATATAGACGCTGCGCTTGTCTCTGGAGCGGGAACTGGAGAGCGCGGCGAGATAGTCGCGGAATTCGAGCTGAAGTTTCGAATCGGTGAAGCGGATGGCCGTGGCGGCGGAGAGATCGACGTTGCGGAGTTCGCCCGAATCCATGAGAAGGGTGAGCTGTTCGCGTTCGGGACGTTCCTTGTCGCCCGGAACCATGCGGGCGGAGACGATTTCGCCGGCGGTCTTCTGCGGTCCGAAGTCCATTTCGAGGCGGGCGCCTTTGAGCTGATCGAGCACGGCGCTGAGCGGCTGGCCACTGGCGATGGCGAAGGGGAAATCCGAGAGTTTCTGGGCCAGCGGGATGTTGGAATCGTAGCGGAGGCCGGTGACCTTGCCGCCCCGGTCGTTGACAGTAAGCGACTTCAGGACGTCGTTCATTTCCGACGCTTTGAAATCGAGGCGGGCCGATTCACCCGCGGCGAGATTGCCCTGGCGCTCGAAATAACCGACGCCGTGCTTGTAGAGCACGACCGTGCGCACGGGCAACTCGGCGGCGGTCAGAAATGCCGCCGAAACCGCCAGGACAACAATGGTTCGCGGACTCATATGGCGGTGTAGACGGCGATGGATGGGGCGAAGTTCCGCAATGCGGCCGGCGTCATTCGCCCATGATCTTGATGACGACGCGCTTGGGGCGCTGACCGTCGAATTCGGCGTAATAGACCTGTTGCCACGGACCGAAATCGAGCTTGCCCGCGGTGACGGGGATGATGACTTCATGGTGAACGATGAGGCTCTTGAGATGTGAATCGCCATTGGTCTCGCCGGTGCGGTGATGGCGGTAATCGTCGCGGTAAGGCGCGAGGCGTTCCAGCCATTCGTCGATATCCTGAATGAGTCCTTCTTCAGCATCGTTGACGTAAACGCCGGCGGTGATGTGCATGGCGGAGACGAGCGCCATGCCCTCGCGAATGCCGCTTTTTGCAAGAGCCGATTCGACCTGGGGAGTGATATTGATGTATTCTCTGTGCCGCTTCGTCCGGAAGGTGAGGTATTCGGTGTGGAAGTTCATCACCCGGATGTTACCGTTTCAAACCGGAATGGCCCATACATTGCTTGACAGGTCGGCTTCGTCGCGTCAGACTGCGGATTGACGATGCGTTTCGGAGGACACGCCGCCGCGGTGGCTTGCTTTTTCTTTATCGCGGGCGGCGTGGCGAGACCGCAGGCTCCGGCCGCGCCTGCGAATGCGGCCGATCAGGGAGCTCAGTCACAGATCGACAACCCGCAGTCGAATGCCCAGGCGGCACAGGACGCGCAGCAGAACGTCAATCCGACGGATAAAACGAATCCTGTTTATAAGCCGAAGCGTACCCCGGAAGAGGAGTACCAGGACAAAATCCGGCAATATGATCCTCTGGCGACGGAGGATCAATCGGGGCAGAATTCAACGAACACTTCCGGCTCGCAGCGGCCGCTGGCGACGGCTCCGGCGGGGCGTGGCGCTGAACCGGCCGGGATGGCGCTTCCCGGACCCTCGATCGGGCCTGACGATTCAGATGCCGAAGAGCAGCCCGGATATGCCGGTCCGGCCGTATTGAGCAGGAGCTATACGCTGATGCGGCCGTCGTTTCCCAAAGAAGAGAAGATAACGCCGGTGCTGGGGACGGACGCGATTTACGACAGCGGAATCGCCGGCGTGGTGATCAACTCGCAGGGTGTGCCGTCGGTGCCTGGCAGCACGGGTGGCGATTTTTACTGGGGAGTGAGCGGCCGCCATTACTTTCATCACGATCAACTCGGCATCAGTTACATGGGGATCATGCAGTATTATTCCCAGGCCACGGCGGCAAGCGGCGTAAGCCAGACGCTGAGCCTCGACTATACGCACGCGTTCTCGCGCAGGCTTTCATTGACGCTGGTTGAAATGGGCGCCGACTATACGATGAACAATTTCCCCATCGGCAATCCAGTGATCGCCCCGACCCAGACGATTGGGTCTACGGCGATCGTACCGACACCCAACACCCAGATTCTCAACGCCGGCTTCAAAACTTTCACAAGTTCGGCAGACGTGACCTATCAGGCGACCGCGCGGCTTTCGTTCAATGGCGGAGGAAGCTGGTTTGGCGTTCAGGAGCAGGGCCTGAACCTGCCAGGCGCGGCCGGCGAGCAGGGGCGCGGGGATGTCATGTACCGTCTGACGCGACGGACGACAGCCGGATTCGCGTGGTCTTACAACCAGTATGTGTATCCGCAGGGGCTGGGGCAATCCACGTTCAACACGTTCGATGGAGTCTATTCCTGGGCTTTATCGCGATCGGTTCAGATTCATCTGCGGGGCGGCATGTCGCGGCTGAACAACAGCGGGCTGACGAGCGAGACGCTGCCCCCTTCGATTGCGGCGATTCTTGGCGTAACGAGCGTGACGATGGCTTACCGCCAGCTGAGCTGGGTAACTGATTTCTCCGGACAGATCTCAAAAGATTTTCGGCGCGGCAGGTCCGGGAACCTGTCCTATTCCCGGGGCATCATCCCGGGCAACGGGTTGTTTCTGACGTCGATCGACCAGAACGTTACCGGAGGCGCCAGTCTGGTGATGTTTCGACGTTTCAACATCTCGGCCGGAAACGGATACGACTCGCTGACCGCGCCAGGCCAGAATCTGGGAAGCTACCGATCGTATTTCGCTTATTTCGGAGTGTCACGGCGCGTAACGCGCGACATCAACAGCAACTTCCGATTCGATTACCGGCGGTACCTGATTACCGGTTCATCCCTGCTGCAGAACGAATTTCGAGTTTCGCTCGGTTTTTCGTGGAGCCCGACCGAAGGATTGTCGCGTCTCTGGTAGAGGTTCACGTCCGTGGAATCGCAGTGACCACCAGCGCCTGGGCGCCTCCAGGGGCGCCGCCACGGTAACTGTGCTGCTCGGTAGGATCGAAGTAAACGCTGTCGCCTTCGCAGAGCACATTGTCTTCATCGTGGAAGTTGATGATGAGCTGCCCGCGGATTACGAATATGAACTCTGAGCCTTCATGCAGATGTGCGCGGGCGGCTTCGGGCGGCCGTTCCGGGAAATCTGCAAGATAGGCCTGCAGCCCTTTTTCCTGCGCGGAGAAAGCAAGGCATTCAAAGAAATAGGAAGGAAGCGGAGAGTCAGGGCGCTCCGCGAACTGGATGCGATCGTCTTTCCGCACTATGGTGAACACCTTCCTGCGGCGCCGGTCGTCGAAGAAAAAATCGAGACCGACGTCGAAGACCATCGCGATGCGGGCGAGCGTCGGAAGGGTCGGCACCATCTTCCCTGTCTCGAGCTGAGAAAGCATGGACGCGGAGAGACCGGTGTGCTTGCCGAGATCGACGAGCGCAATTTTCTTCTTCAGGCGCAACTGCCGAAGCTTATGTCCGATCTCGTACGTTGAGAGAACTCGCTGGATTGTTTGATCGCTGGTTTCCTGCACGTCAAAATTGATATTAGCACCGCTGAATTCTCTCGCCGATCCTGCACTATTACTAAATCTATTTTCATCCATGTTTAAATCGGGCTCCGTTTAGTCGTTATGCTCAAGGCAGCGGATCGGGAAACGATTCGCCAAGACTCTGAATTAAGGACTTCGAGCAGATCATGGCGATGCAAAAGATATCCGAACTGGAGCAAATGGCGGACGAGCAACTGGTTGAAATGTCCCAGCAGGGCAGACGGGACGCGTTCTCTGAGCTTGTCCGGCGGAATTACGGACTGTCGTTCAAACTGGCGATTTCGATTCTGCGGGACCGCGATGACGCGGAAGACGAAGTTCAGAACGCGTACTGGAAGGCATTTCAGCACATCGGGCAGTTCCATCAGAATGCACGCTTTTCCACCTGGATGACGCGAATCGTGGTGAACCAGTGCCTGATGCGCCTCAGAAGAGGACGGCGCGCCAAATTTCTCTATATCGATGATGCGCAGATCGGCGAGGATCGCGGTACCCTGGAACTCACCGACAGCGGCGCCACTCCGGAATTGTCGCTGGGCGCGAAAGAAGTGGGGGCAGTGCTCGAGCGGGAAATCGGCCGGATCCCGCCGCTGCTGCGGAAAGTGTTCGTGTTGCGGGATATGGACGAGTTGCCGATGCCCGAAGTGGCGGAGCGGCTTGGCATCTCCGTCGCGGCGGCGAAAAG
>DAIDJK010000184.1 GCA_027450225.1 Bryobacterales bacterium
ATGCCGGGAGAAACGAATGTCCACGGGTTACCCAGTTTGCCCATGATCGCGGCGGGATTCCAGCCGCCGCCCGCGGCGTGAAAAAAACCTCGCTGCGCTTCGAGAATACGTTCATTCGCGGTCCAGCCGAGTGAGGCGAATTCGGCCGCCACGACGCCGTTCTCCGCCGCGCGCCCGGCATGGAACGGTTTGGTCATGGTGCCGAAGTTCTCCCGCAATCCCGCTCCTTCGCTGGCCGCGATGCCGAGCGTGCGCAGCACGCGTACGCGATCCATCTTCATGAGCTTGGCCGCGGCGGACGCGGAACCGAATACCCCGACTGTGCCTGTCGAATGGAAACCCTCTTCGTAATGGCGGGGCGCGATTGCCTCGCAGATCTTCGTCTCTACTTCAACACCGATGTTATAAGCGAGCAGCAGGTCACGTCCGGACATGCCACGCGTTTCGGCGATGGCAAGCGCCGCCGGAAGCACCGGAGCCGTGGGGTGCGTGAGCAACCCATAGACGCGGTCCTTCTCGACCGCCAGTTGCGTGTCGTCATAATCGTCCGCGTGAATACCCACGCCATTGGCAAAAGCCGCGAAGCGGACCGGCGCTTCCAGAGACGAGCCGATTACGACTGCGCCGTTGCGGGACGTGAGCCCGGTCGATTCCAGATACTTCCGAACCATTCCGCCCGTATCGGCGGCAGACCCCGCAAGCGCAAGCCCAAGGCCGTCCAGAATGGATTTTCCGGAAAGTTCGATGACCGCCGCGGGAATGTCTGCGTAGCCCGTTTTGAGTATGAAGTCCGAAACATATGCGGTTGCCGGCGGCGCGGAAGCATCGGCTCCGGGAGACGATCGCGACGCGCCCAGATAACACGCCGTTCCCGCCGCTAATCTCTGCGCCATTTGCCGTCTCGTCATGAAGGTCTTCTTTTGTGATCCTGGCTCATTCTATGACGAGTACTTCGCGGCCTGCATCGCCGGTCAGGATCGCAGCAGAACGAAATAGGGCTGGTTCGCGAAAGCGGCGTTGAAACCGGGATACATGGTCACGTCGAGATCGCTCTTCCGTAACTCGAAAAAGTATTCAATATGGAACGGCGAACTCGTGTAGTCGGCCGGAATACCGGCCACGAAAGCCGCGCCGTTACGATCCATCTCTACCGATTTCCATCTCTCGGCCTGATTCACCTGCCTGTACCAGAGCCTGACAGATGCGGGCGCGCCGCTGTTGAAGGAGATCTGAAGAGGCACGGCTTTGCCCGCTTCGAATGAGCGCTGCGGATTGTGTGCGCACTCGAAGGCGGGACGCACAGGTCGGCCCGTGACATCCGTCATGGCCGCGCTCAACCGCTCGGCGCTGCCGGAGTCGGTGTCGAAACGCGCCGCCTCGACAGCCGCGAGATCCTGTTCGATGGCAGGCAGCCGATCCGTCCAGTGACCGCGCCGCACATGCGTCTGCCCGTAGGTAAGATCCGGAACGTAGACGCCACGCGCGCGTTCGGCCATCGACGCCCACGTGTCTCGCGCCTTACGGTAATAATCGACAGCCTTTGTGTGCGCCTCGGAGTTGCCGGTGCGGCGCGACAAATCGAACAGCATGCCTGCACGTAATTTCGCTGCATAGAAGCGAGCGAGACCGATCTGGATGAGAACATCCTCCTGCACCCGCCGGAATTCAGGGTCGCGCTTCGATGGAGCTGCCGCGGCCGCATTTTCGAGCGAAGCCTCGGCAGCCGCGGCGGAATCTTCGAAAAACTGCGCGACTTCAACCGGCGAATATTTGCCCGAACGCCTGCCCGCCAGGATATCGGCCGTGTATTCCTCGATGGAGGCGAACATCTGCGGATCGAGCGCGCTCACCGTTCCGAACCGTTTGGGCGTCGGAGTATCCGAGTAGGGCACGGGCGCGCCGCCTTCCACCATGGGCATGTTCACGGGAAGTTCCACCCAGTATCCGCGGTTCGAAGCCGATGGCTGATGGGCCGTGGTCAGCATGGGGAGCACGCGGCTCGCGTGCGCGAGCGAGGCTTCCACCGCCGGCCCCGCGCCGGCGAACGTACCGTGCAGATACCGCCTCCACTGCGCCGGATCAGCCTGCGGGTTATAGAGATGTTGTCCCCAGATCCGGTAGGTGTACGCGTACTTCTCCCAATCGAACTTCGGCTTCAGCGAGGCATCCAGATAACCGCAGCGACCACCGGGCAGTCCTGTGCCTTCACGCCCCTTGAAAAACAAGGGTTCGCACAGTTCCACGCCGGACGCTCCGCAGAAATGCGATGCATGCCCGAACGCCGCTGCCGCTGCCGGATCGCCCCACAGGAGCATCCGCTGAGTGCCAGGCCACATGCGGAACAGAACACCGTACTTCCGATCTTCCTGAAACAGATCACCATAGCCATAGCGAAGGAACCGGCGCGAGCCGTTGCTGAGTTTGAAAAGCTTGTCGTTCGGGTCGTCGGCGCGCGGCATCTCCAGTTCGCGAATCGCCGCCTGATGATAGCCGAGCCCCATGTGCTCCGCCCAGTACTTCGGAGAAATCTTGATTGGCATGCCGGTCCTGAGACCGATCCCGATCATGCGGCTGTCGATGCCCTTGGCGTGCATGTCGATTTCTATTGGACGGCCGGCGTGCACAATGCCGTCAAACACGGTTTGCCAGAAGTCGTAGCTGCCCTCGGGAATGCCGCTCTCCCCGTGCACGCGGAGCGTGAGGCCGCGAATCGATGGGCAGGTTTTCAGCAGCAGCGCCAGCGCGTCGCGGCAATACGCCGCGTGCGTTTCAGGCGTCAGGCCAACGATATGATGCTGAGAGTGGGGGCTGTCGGTCCACTGGTAAGCGTGAGTCCAGATGCCGAGCTGGAAATCGAGTCCGCGCAGCGAAGTCTCTTCCACAATGAACTTCAGCGTCTCCATATTGCGGTCGCGTTCGGCGTCGTCGAGCGGAACCGCGTGAACGTCGTAGCCCGGAACTTCCAGAAGATAGGGGTACGGAAAGTGGAGGTAATCGCCGACCACCTCCCGGGGAAAATCGTAGCCCAGGCCGAGCGTGAGGCTGAAACGGTTGAAGCGCTGCGTCGCAAGCGCCGTCAGGTAGTCCCGCCAGAACGCGCGGTCGTAAAACCAGGGTTTGTCCTCCACATCGTCCACGAACGCGCGGGCGATGCTGCGCACCGGATTGGCGGGCTTCTCGTCGATGGCGTTGCGAAGCGTGAGCGCCGGAACGGGATCGCCGCCATACCGTACACGATCCGCCATCTCGGTAATCGCGTAGACATAGCCGCGAACGTCGGACGCGGAAACCTGAATGCCCGGCTTCCCAGCGGTTGCGGCCGGGGCGAGGCGAAATGCCTCAGCCGCCAGCGCTGATCGTTCGCCGCCGAGCCTGATTGCGAACTGAAAGTCGCCGGCGTCACCGATGGAGTGAACCACCGCGCAGCCGGTCCCCTTATTCTCGATCGAGGTCTTCAGTTCGCTCGCCGCCCACCGAACGGCAGGCGCAGCGAGCAGCGGATCGGCGGGATCGCTGAGGATCGCAACCCGTCCCGAAGCGGCTGCCGAAACCTGGGCCACCGATGCCAGCGCGGCCGTCTGGCCGGCGCTGCGGAGGAATGTGCGTCGATTGATCGGTCTCATGGCTGACTCCCGCCGGAAGAAGCACTTCCAGCAATCCCGCGCCGAATGCGGGCCGTTCCTGCTCGCGGTCTGTATGGCGACCGCCTGAACATCATATTCCCATTCCGCGCGGGCCGCCGGGACGCATCGGATAGCGCGGCTGAATTCTCTTCACGATGGCGGTTGCGCGAGAGTCTTCCCCGGTTCAGCCCACCAGTTCCTTCAGCGGGATTGCGATGAACCTTCATAGCGTTTTCGTTCGGCGCCATGGGAAGTCCCTGCTGACTGCATTTGTATTCGGATTCCCCGAAAGAGCCGCGCGACGCCTTCATTGCCCGGCCAGCGCCTCATCGACAGCCTTTTGCTCCGGTCCGCTTCGGGCTTTATTCCGCATCCACCACGCAGCGGAAGCCGAGCGCGGCGGAACGGTCGTAGCCGGGCGCCATCAGGAGAAGCTTGCCGTGCTGATGGTTGCGGTAAGCCTGCGGGAAATACCAGATGGACCCCTGCGGCTGATAATAACTGCCGCCGCGCAGGATCGCCGCGCGGGTGTGCTCGTCGACGAACTCCTCTGTCCACTGCCAGACGTTGCCCACCATGTCCATCACGCCGAACGGGCTCGCGCCCGCGGGATGAGCATCGACATCATCCGGCCCGCGCATGGTGCGGCTTTGGTCGGGAAACGGCACGGCGGAGGGTTTCCACTCATTGCCCCAGGGATACGCGCGTCCATCGGTTCCCTCGGCTGCATACTGCCATTCCCATTCGCGCGGCAACCGCTTGCCCGCCCACTTCGCGTAAGCACGGGCGTCTTCCTGTGACACCCAGGTGACGGGCTTGTTCGCCCAGCCCTGAGGATAAGTACCGTTCTGCCAGTCGCGAAGGAAGTTCTGATCGTCGCGCGGGTGATATGCGGCCGCATCCAGGAATTTTTTGAATTCGGCGTTGGTGACGGGGTACTTGTCGATGTAAAACGCCGCGATGTCCATGGGGTGATCGTGAAAGCGGCGGGGCGAATCTTCCCAGGGGTACTGGACATCGACGCCGATGTCGTCGGAGCCTTCGATTTCAATGCCGGCGACGCGGAAATCGAAATGGCGGGCGGGTATTTTGATCATGCCGGGAGGCGTCGGGGCGGATGGGAGCGTTGGCTTCACGCCCACGATTTCCTGGCGCAGGATGCGCCATTCGCCGTTCAGACGAGCGAGCGGCGCTGGTTTCATGCGGACCATTGTGGCCATAAGACCGGCGATTTCCGGCGGAGCATCGCCGCCAACTGCGAGGACCGCGCCGAAGCCGTGCGCTTCGATCGCGAACGAAAGTACATCGCCGGCGGCCTCGCGGCGGGGGTGCAGTTCCCTGGCGTGAAAGAGATCGAAATAGCGGATGCCATCGACGTGCGGGATGGCGATCTGAGGGCCATCCACGTCGTATTCGTTGCGATTGACGATCGTCCAGGCGGTGCTGCCTGGGCGCGGCCAGCGGCTGGCGAAGACGCCATACCGGCGCATGGGGTAAAAGGGCTCCCATCCGATGCTGGTGAGATACGGCGCGAGCCCGCGTTCGAGCGTGGCGACGATGCGCGTGGCCTGGGCATCGCGGGCGGTGATGCCGTTCCAGATGCCCCAGATATTTTCCCAGCTTTCCCAGCCTTCACCGTTGAAGAAGGCGTACTGGAGGTCATCGATTTTGCGGCGGTTCCAGCGGTCGGAGATGTTGACCATGTGGCGGGGTTCGAGCCAGCGGTACTTATCGACGCCGGGCACGAAATCGAACTGGCCCCCGTACTGGCCCCAAGTCATCACGTTCCAGGCGAGGGCTTCGTCGGATGGGCCGCCTTCCGGTTCGAACGCGAGCGGATGGCCGGTTTCGTCGGCCGCAAGAGAGAAAGCGAGCGGGACGCCATCCTGCGTATCGCCGTTGATGCCGTCCGCGCCGATCTCTTTCATGAGTTCGGCGATGGCCTTTGGCCACGGCATGCCGGGATCGCGCGTACCCTGGTCCCACATCATCATGGGGAAGAGGACGCGCACGCCGCGGCGATGAAAGTCAGCGATCATGGCGCGCAGGCCTGGGACGCCGCCCGGCATGCTGCGGATCATGTCGTGCTGGTTGCGATTGTCGATACCCATGTTGGGGTAGGTGGGCCAGATGAGGACGGAATCGATGCCGCCGTAGCGGCGCTGCAGGTCGTCGAGGTAGATATCGACGGTATAGCGGCCGGCGACGGGGTCGTAAAAGAATCGATCCTGCGCCATCATCTGCGGCTGCATGAAGCTCGACTGCGTCCACTGGAGCGCAGGATTGTCGTAGCGCGCGCCGTTGTAGCCGATGCGGATTTTGCGCTCGCCGCGCCAGTGGCTGATGTCGGCGAGCCAGGCCGCGTGGGCGTCGGAGTTGCAGCGGGTCCACGCGTCCCCGGGATCGGATTGTTCTCCGCTCTGCCACGCGAAGTGGATCGAAAAGCAATCCGGCGCGGGAATGAGTTGCCCTTTCGCGTGGTAGCGGGTGTCCTGTGGGAGCGCGCTTTCCGCTGCCACGAGTGCAATTACGATCGCTGCGCGCAGAGCCTTCATCTCAGGTCGAGTGTATATCGGGCGAAGCGGCGCGCTCCCTCGTTAGCGAGGCCGCATTCGGGGCCGCGGGCACGCGGCGAACGAGAGCGATCGACAGAGCGAAGCCGGAAATCCCCGGCGCGCGTGCGCCACTTTCCGGAGATTATTTCAGACTGAAATCAGGAGACGTTATCCAATGGCGGAACATAACCAGCAGGGGACGGGAAAGCATCCTCACAAGAGCACCGAAGAGCCCTATCCGCATACGAAAGGGTCGGGAAATGAATCGGGCGAGAAGGAGTCCGGCAGCCATTCGGAAGGCAGGACTCGCGCGGCCGGTTCGGGTTCGGGCGGCGGCCACAGCGAGGGAAGCAGTTCCGAATCCGAAGACCTGAAGCAGCGTGAATACCGCGACAAGGAGGGGAACATCCACCACCACACGCATACGGCAGGAAAGAAGGAAGGCGACAGGTAGAAGCGTACTCGAGCGGACGGGCGCCCGCAGAGATTCCACCGGGCGCCCGTCATCGAACATGCCGGTACCAGCGCGCGAGGCGATCCGGGGAAACGCCGAGCCAGTAGAGAAGCTGGAGCGCGATCCACACGGACCACACACGCGCACAGTTGCGGCCTTCGAAGCGGCGCGATGACGTAACGAGGGGGCACTCGAGGCGCACAAACCGGCCGGCGCGTCTGAGACGGCGAACCAGGTCGAGATCTTCGAAGAGGGCGACGGGGCGCATGCCGCCGATTGATTCGTAGACGGTTCGCCGGATGAATATTCCGGCGTCGCCGTAACTCAGCCCCAGCGTTCTGAGTTTGGGATAAATCCAGGTGAGATGAGCGGCGGCGCGGCTGCCGCCTTCGAAGATCAGGCTGAAGTTGCCTCCCGCGACAAGAGGATCGCGGAGAGCGCTGCGGATGGCGTCGAGCGAGCCGGCGGGCGCGATGGTATCGGCGTGGAGGAACCAGAAGACGTCGCCGCGGGCGATTCCGGCTCCGGCGCGCAGCTGGACGCCGCGGCCACGGGCGGAATGCACGACCCTGGCGCCGCAGCGCGCGGCGATTTCGGGGGCTCCATCTTCACTGCCGCCATCGACCACAATGATTTCCTTTTCGCCCTCCGCAGCCATTGCGGCGCGCAGCGTACGTTCGATGGCGGCGGCTTCATTGAGAGTGGGGATGATGATGCTGATCACCCGATGAGGGCCTCGATGCCACGGCCATCGCCACGCAGCCTCCGCAGTTTTCTGAGCCACCAGCCGGCGCGCGGAGTGAGTTGGCGCTGCACATGAAGATCGGCGGCCTGACGATCACCGAGCGACCAGGTGGGATAAGGAAGAACAGTCGCCGAGAGCTGTTGGAGGCGAAGGCGATTTTGGATGGCGAGGGCGAATCCGGCGATCATTTCTCCGGCG
>DAIDJK010000185.1 GCA_027450225.1 Bryobacterales bacterium
GCCGAAGCTGGCTCCGAAGCCATTCGTCGCGCCGGGCAGGGAATCGCCCCAGGCGAAGCCCGCGCGTGCGGTTTCTCTGTCGGATGCCCCCACGCTGGCCAGTGTCACGCCGGCCGCAGGGTTCGATCCGTCGCTGGCGGCGCTGGCCGCGGCAAGCGGAGTGAAGACGCCGAAGCCGTTCACCGCGCCCCAGGCGAGCAAACCGGGAGCGCGGGTGGGTACCGGGGCCGTTGCAGTACTCAGCGATGCGCCGGGGATTCCCGCCGGGGGTTCCAGCGATGTGAATGCCCTCGTATTGAATACGCTGCCCGCGGCGCTGCCGGCTGGCGTGCCTCCGCCCTCGAACTCGAATGTTTCGGCGGGACCGGCGGCGGGCAGGGATGCGGGCGGCTCGGGAGCCGGACTCCGGCTGCCGGGCATAACGGTGCAGCCTGGCGCACGCTCGCCTCTGCCGGAGGCTCCCGCGCAAAACGCGCCGCTGGTTCCGCCGCCGTACATCGCCACCAGCGTGGCGCCGATGAAGCAGACGTTTTCGGCCCCCCTGGCGCCGTCGTCCCGATCGATCCCCGCGGCGATCGAGAACCATTTTCACAACCGGGTGGTGTATCTGGTGATTCTGCCGATGAAACGAGCGCCCGGATACTCAGCGGACTGGGTGATGTGGTTCGCCGAGCGGCAGCCCGATGGCGGGGCGGGGATGCTGGTTCAGGTACGGCCACCGCTGCCGATCCGGAAAGTCTACCGGCCGAAGGCCGGGGTTGAGTTGCCCCGTACCGTGCAGTTGATGGCCACGATCGACCGGAATGGCAGGCCGGAGGATATTCGTCCGCTGAAGGCGCCCGGAGGCGCGGCGGCCGCGGCGGCGATCGAGGATTTCCGCACGTGGGAGTTCCTGCCGGCGCTGCGAAACCGGAATCCCGTAGATGTGGATGTGATTGTAGAGCTTACGTTTAGCAGTACCGATTCGTCAGGGGTAATACATCCCCCCGGTAGCGGTACAGGCAATTGACAGATTTCATCCACAACAGCGAAAATCAGATAGCATTCAATGCGCACGCGCGCCGAATGGGAGGAAAAGGGCGGTAGCATGCCCGAAAACAATCGGCGAACGATGAAAAATTACAAAAACAAAAATGTCCATCGATTCAAGATCGTGGTACGCGCTGCATGTGAAGGCCAATTTCGAGAAAGTGGCGGCGACCATCCTCGAAGGCAAAAATCTGGAGGTTTACCTTCCGACCTACCGCAGACCGCGGCGCTGGTCGGACAGGATAAAAGAAATTGAATGCCCGCTGTTCCCGGGCTATGTGTTCTGCCGGTTCGACGTCAATTCCCGACTGCCGATTCTGACGACTTCAGGTGTGCTGAGCATCGTTGGGAACGGCAAGGTTCCGTCGGCGATAGCCGAAGAAGAGATCTCCGCCATTCAGACGGTGACTCGTTCGGGCCTGTCCGCCATGCCATGGCCGTTTCTGAGAGTCGGCCAGCGAGTTGTGGTGCGCAGAGGGCCGCTGGCGGGCATGGACGGGATATTGCTTTCACTCCCCAACCGCTACCGCATCGTTATCTCGATCTCGCTGCTGCAGCGTTCGATCGCGACGGAAATCGACGCCGACATGGTCTGCGCAACGCAGCCAAGGCTCTCGCGGCACCCGGCTCCCGCAATCGCGGGTTGAGCAGACAGGCCCGTCCTGACGGTATGGCGCCGCCTGCTGTTCCGCGCTGTTTCCGCGCTCATCTCCATCTTCAGGACTTTGGGTCCGGCGGCGCCGGCCCGGAAGGCATCACTGTGAAAATCGAATCCATCCGCAATTCAGCTGCTTTGCTCCGGCGTGCCGGCCTGCCGCTGGCAGTTCTGGTAATTCTGCTGGCCGGCGCGACCGGGGGCTTTGCTCAACAGCAGCAACAGCAGCCCGATTTAAACCAGCAGGCAGGGCAGCCGGAGCAGCCCGCAAAGCCGCAGCCGCCGACGCCGATGTCGTCCGATGCGATTCGCCCCAACTATGAACTCGGGGTCAGCGATCAGATTCTGATTCACGCTCCGGACGCCGATGAGATCAACGAAAAACCTTTCCGCATCGATGAAGACGGCACCATCACGCTGCCTCTGGTGGGCGTGGTGAAGGCGGCGGGGCTCACGATTCAGCAACTCGAAGACGACCTCAAGCAGCGGCTGAAGACCTACATCAAGAATCCCGTGGTCAGCATTACTGTGGTGCAGTTCCGAAGCTCTCCGGTCTTTTTCGTTGGAGATTTCATGAAGCCCGGCATTTACGCGCTGCAGGGCAGACATACGCTGGTCGAAATGATGATGGCCGTGGGCGGGTTGCAGGCGACCGCGGGGCGCCACGTCAAGGTGACGAGGCGTGAAGAGGCCGGCCCCATTCCGCTGCCCGGCGCGACATACGATCCGGACACGAAGACGAGCTCGGTCGAGATCAGCCTGGCGGCGCTCAGCCAGAACATCAATCCGGCCGAGGACATCGTGCTGCAGCCGAACGACACGATCAGCGCCGAGAAAGTGGAGCAGGTGTACGTGCAGGGCGCGGTGGCGCGGAACATGGGTTACGAGATCGGAGACAAGGATTACGTGACGGTCCTGCAGCTGATTTCGATGGCCGGTGGATTGACGCCCGATGCGATGCCGGAACACGCGCGGATTCTGCGGCCGGTTCTGAATTCGACGCGGCGCGCTGAAATTCCTCTGGATCTGAAGCGCATTCTCGACACGGAGAACAACGATTACCCGCTGCTGCCGAACGACGTATTGTACGTGCCGAGGAAAGCGCCGACGTCGCAGACCATGGCGCGGCTTGGATACCTGGCGACGGCCGTCATTCCTTCGCTCGTGATCTACCTTTTGCTCCGTTAGCCCGGAGCTTCATTCCATTCAGGCCTGACCAGTTCGGGAAGGATTCAGCAGATGTATTTACAGGAAGGCAGAGCCCCGGCGCCCGCGTTGATGGGGCAGGACCCGCTGCGCGCGCCGGGCGCCTATGGTTCGCAGCCGCCCGCCGGGGAACGGGAGCACGGCGTCGCCGGCTACTGGTCGCTGATCAAGCACAGAAAGTTTCTCGTGTGCGTGTTCGCCGTGATCGGAGCGGTGGTCGCGTTCGCCGTACTGGTGCTGCAGCATCCCGTTTATCAGGCGTTCGCGACGATCGAGATCGAAGGCATCAACGAAGGGTTCATGAACATGGGCGCGGCCGATCCGGAAGCCACCGGTTCGTTGTCGGCAACGCCCACCAACATCAATACGCAGATCCACATCATCCAGAGCGCGTCGGTTCGCGGGCCCGCCATCGACCGCCTGCGGCGTGAGATGACGCCCTCGATTCCTCCCTCGAACGGCATGCTGGCGCCGCTGCGGGCGAAACTGCGCCGCGGTCCCGAGGACCCGATGCAGGCGATGCGCGACGGCCTGAACATGGCGGCGGTCAGCCTGAAGGCGAAGGTGGTGCTGAATACGAGAATCATTTCGATTTCAGCCGATTCGACGGTGCCGGAGGTGGCATCGAACTTCGTCAACGCGATCACCGCGGAATACGTGGCGCAAAATTCGCAGCAGCGGGCGATATCTTCTCAGCGCACGTCGCAGTGGCTCGAGACGCAGATCGAAGAGACGCGGGCGAAACTCGAACAGTCATCGGCGAAGCTGCAGAGTTTCATGCGGGATTCCGGCCTGACGTATGCCGGGCACGATGACGAGTCGCTGGCCAGCACCAAGCTTCGCCAGTTGCAGGGAGATATCTCGGGCATGCAGGGCGAACGCATCCGGCTGCAGGCGATCTACGAACAGATCAAATCGAGCCCGCCCGATAATCTGCCGATGGTGATTCAGGACCCGGTTTTCCGCGACGAAGAAACGAAGCTCAACGACCTGAAACAACAACTGGCGCAATTGAGCCAGACGCTCACTCCGGCGCACTACAAGGTGCAGCGCGTGCAACAGCAGATCAACGATCTGACAGCCGCCCTCGAAAAAGAAAAGCAGAGCGTGCTCGAGCGCTCGCGCACGGATTACCAGGAGGCGCTGCGCCGCGAGCAACTGCTGATGAAGAGCTACCAGTCGGCCGCGGGAGCCGTTTCGGCGCAGGCCGACAAGGCGGCGCAATATCAAACGCTCAAGCGGGAAGTGGACCTTTACCAGCAGACGCTGAACACGATGCTCGCGCAGGCGAATCAGACCGCCGTGGTTTCCGCTGTTCCGGCGAACAACGTTCGCGTGATCGACCCGGCCGCAGTTCCGTCGCTGCCCTACAAGCCGAACGGCGTCATGTACGAGATATACGGCGCCATCGGCGGCATATTGGTGGGCATCGGCGTGGCGCTTCTCATCGAAGGCGTAGCCAGGTGGCGGCGCAGCGTGACCTTCGGTTCGCCCGGCTATTCATCGCGCCTGCTGAACGTTCCCGAACTGGGCGTGATCCCGTCGCTCGGGGTGCAGCGGCGGCTTGAAGGAACTCCGGGGCGGCGCAGATGGTTTCCGCTGCCGTCGAGAGGCGAGAAGGAGTCCGGGCAGCTTGTGATGTCGACCGAGCAGCCTTCGCTGGTCGCCGAGTCTTTCCGGCTGACGCTCACCTCGATCCTGCTGATGTCGCGCCGCGGCATGCATCCGAAGGTGATTGTGGTCACCAGCCCCGGTCCCGGAGAAGGGAAGACGACGGTAGTGACGAACATGGCGATCGCGACGGCGGAATCCGGACGCCGGGTGCTGGTGATCGATGCCGATCTGCGCAGGCCGCGAATTCACACGATGTTCGGGCTCGAAAACAACGACGGGTTTGCCGACGCGATATCCAAGAGCCGGTCGAATGGCGGTTCGAAGCCGGGTCCGACCGTGGCGGAATCGAATGTGCCGGGGGTTTTCGTTATGTCGGCGGGCTCCGTCGAAGGCAGAAAGCTGAGCCAGATTTTCCACGCCGCGGAGATCCCGGCGCTTCTGAACAAACTGATGGGCCAGTTCGACGTGGTCTTCATCGATACGCCGCCGATGCTGCAATTCTCCGACGCCCGGCTGATGGCGCGCTACGCCGACGGGGTGATTCTGGTGGTCCGCTCCGGCGTGACCGACCGGGAAAGCGCGGTGGCGGCGAGGGAGCAACTTGCGCAGGACCACATCGAAGTTCTGGGAACGGTTCTGAATGACTGGGACGCGAAAGGCGCCGAGGCGAAGAATTTCAATTCCTACTACAAAGCGTACCTGCAATACCAGAAGTCCGCTGACGCCAGCCAATGACGACAAACGTTAACGCAGCCGCGATGACGGCGCCACGCGCGATCATCCGGCCTTCACGGGGATGGGTTTCGCTGCGGCTCGGTGAGTTCTGGGAATTCCGGGAGCTGCTCTACTTCTTTGTCTGGCGCGAGGTCAAAGTCCGGTACAAGCAGACGGCGATCGGCGCGGCGTGGGCCATCATCCAGCCGCTGTTCACGATGCTGATCTTCAGCCTGTTTTTCGGACGCCTGGCAAAGGTGCCCTCGGACGGTATTCCGTATCCCGTTTTCAGCTTGTCCGGCACGGTGATCTGGACCTTTTTCGCTAATGGACTGAGCCAGTCCGCGTCGAGCCTGGTCGATAACTCGAATCTGATCAGCAAGATTTATTTTCCGAGATTGATCATCCCGGTTGCTTCGGTGCTGTCGGGGCTGGTGGATTTTGCGATCGGATTCATGCTGCTTGTGGTTTTCATGATCGGCAACGGCATCCATCCGACAGGCAGAATCATCTGGCTGCCGGCGTTCGTGCTGCTGGCGCTTGCGAGCGCGCTCGGAGCGGGCTTGTGGCTTTCGGCGCTGAACGTCGAATTCCGCGATGTGCGGTACGTGGTGCCGTTTCTGGTTCAGCTCTGGATGTTCGCCACGCCGGTCGCATATCCGAGCAGCCTGCTGCATGAGCCCTGGCGAACGGTTTATGCTCTGAACCCGCTGGCGGGCGCTGTCGAGGGCTTTCGCTGGGCGCTTGTAGGAACGAAGTACACGCCGGGAAGCATGTTCGTCGTTTCGGCGGTAATGGCGGCCGCGGCCCTGCTGAGCGGCGCCTTCTATTTCCGCAGGATGGAAAAGACCTTCGCGGATCTGATCTGATGAGCGCTCGAATCATTGAAGTCGAAGGCATCGGGAAACGGTACTGGCTGCACGGGCGTACGCGGGGTTACCGGACGCTTCGCGACACAGTCTCCGACGTCGCCGGCAAGCCGGCGCAGTGGGCGCGCGCTATGTTCGGCGGCGCGAAGAACCCTGCGCGCAAGGAAGAAAAGGCTCATTTCTGGGCGTTGAAGGACGTCTCGTTCGATGTGGGTCACGGCGAGGTGGTTGGCATCATCGGCAGGAATGGCGCCGGGAAGAGCACGCTGCTGAAGGTGCTGTCGCGGATTACCGAGCCCACCACCGGCATCGCGAAGGTTTACGGGCGGGTGGGATCGCTGCTCGAAGTGGGCACGGGTTTCCATCCGGAATTGACCGGCCGCGAGAACATTTTCCTCAATGGCAGCATTCTCGGAATGAGAAAGGCCGAGATCGAGCGCAAGTTCGATGAGATTGTGGCCTTTGCTGAAATCGAGAAATTCATCGACGAGCCGGTGAAGCGCTATTCGAGCGGCATGTACATGCGGCTCGCCTTCTCCGTGGCGGCGCACCTCGAGCCGGAAGTTCTTTTCATCGACGAAGTGCTGGCGGTGGGCGACGCCGCATTTCAGAAGAAATGCCTGGGCAAAATGGGCTCGATTTCGCGCACGGGCCGCACGGTGCTGTTCGTCAGCCACAACATGTCCGCCGTACAGAGCCTGTGCACGCGCGTGGTGTGGCTCAATCGCGGCCAGGTTCATGAGTTCGGCGACACGAGGGCTGTCGTCAGCCGGTATCTGCAGACGGCGGCGCGGTCGGCGTCGGAGGAATCGTGGCCCGATCCGGAAAACGCGCCCGGAAACGACAAGGTGCGGCTGAAGAGAGTGGCCGTTCTGCCTTTCGACGACCGCCCGATCACGGTCGAGACGCCATTCCGGATCGAGATCGAATTCTGGAATCTTCTCGAACGCGCCACGCTGAATACCGCGGTCGAGATTTTCAATCACGAGGAAATCTGCGTGTTTTCCTCGTTCTCGCGCCCGCAGGAAATGACGCCGGGCTCCGTCACCGCGGTTTGCCATGTGCCGGGTGAACTGCTCAACGACGCTCTCTACCGGATAAAGGTGTTCCTGGTTCGGGATGCGCGTGAGCAACTTCTCATCCGGGACAGTGTGAACTTCGAAGTTCACGATGTGGAGCGCGAAGTGGCTTACTTCGGCAAGTGGACGGGCGTGGTTCGGCCTGCGCTGCGCTGGACGGTGGACGCACAGCCGGACGGCATCGAATCTCAGAGACAAAGCGTAACCGTCGAGCGCTAGGCGCGACGCCGTTCCCCTCGGAATATTCACATGTGCGGCATCGCCGGGACAGTGCGGTTTGAAGGAGAAGCTTCGGCAGCGGACCGCTCCGCCGTCGAGCGCATGCTTCAGGCGCAGTACAGGCGTGGTCCGGACGGCTCGGGGCTTCGCGCATCCGGGCCCGCCGTGCTCGGCCACCGAAGGCTTTCCATCATCGACCTGCGGGAGGTGGCCGGCCAGCCGATGCCGAACGAAACCGGCGACGTGTGGGTCACGTTCAACGGCGAGATCTATAACTACGTCGAACTGCGCGCGGAGCTCGAGGCGGCCGGGCACGTTTTCTCCAGCTCCTCGGACACCGAAGTTCTGGTTCACGGCTATGAGCAGTGGGGCGGCGCCGGGCTTTACCAACGGCTGCGCGGCATGTTCGCGTTTGCTGTGCAGGATGAAAGGCAGCGCGGGGACAACGCGCCCATCTTGTTCGCCGCGCGCGACCGGCTGGGCATCAAGCCGTTCTACTACGCGGTTTCCGGCGAAAGACTGGTGTTCGCGTCGGAAGTGAAGGCGCTGGTTGCGGGCGGCTGCGCAAACCAGCCGGATCCAAGCGCGCTGGCTTCGTTTTTGTGCCTCGGGTCTGTGCCGTTCCCGCGGACGTGGCTCAAAGATGTGCGCTGCCTGCCTCCAGGGCATTCGCTCGAAGTGCGCCCGGGAGGCTACCGAATTCAGAAGCACTGGGACGTGAGGTACGACGGCGCGGGCGCGGCCGACCTCGCGGCGATCGTGCGCGACGCCGTATCGAGGCATCTGGTGGCCGACGTACCGGTGGGGGTGTTCCTCAGTGGCGGCGTGGATTCGGCCGGAGTAGCGTGCCTTGCGGCGCGTTCGCGAACGGCGCCCGTCCGGACGCTCACGATCGTCTTCGATGAGCAGGACTTCAGTGAAGCCGCGGTCGCCAGAGGATTCGCCCAAGCCTTTGGCACGGATCATCACGAGATTCGCGTGACGGCGGGTGATTTCGCCAGCGCGATCCCGCAGTTTCTGGAATGTCTCGATCAGCCCACCGCCGATGGCGTGAATACGTGGTTCGTTTCCCGGGCCGCGCGCGAAGCCGGGCTCACGGTGGTGCTCTCCGGGCTCGGCGGCGACGAAATCTTCTTCGGCTATCCGCATTACAAGCCGCTGACGCAGGGCACGGGGATGCTGGGCGGGTACATGCGATCTGGCGCGCTGATGCGGCGGATGATGAGCTGGGGCGGATCGCTCTACGGACACACGGCGGGCGCAGAGAAATGGCGGCGATTCGACTACTACGGCGGGCGTCCGTTCAACGAATCCCTGTATCTGCTGATTCGCGGATTCTTCCCGCCCACGGATGCGGCGCGC
Source organism: Bryobacterales bacterium (assembly GCA_027450225.1). Classification (GTDB taxonomy): domain Bacteria; phylum Acidobacteriota; class Terriglobia; order Bryobacterales; family Bryobacteraceae; genus BOG-234. The sequence goes on from DAIDJK010000185.1 coordinate 8,748, forward strand.
CTGCTCGGCCTTTCGCGAACGGAAGTCGACCAGGCTGTCGACGAGAGCTTCAGCGAACTGCGGCTCCCCGGCGAGAACGGGCACGTGGACCCGAACCGCTTTCATTACCTCGAAACCAGGCGGTACCTGCACGACCAGCTGCTGCGGGATTCCGACGTGTTCAGCATGGCGCACTCGATTGAACTGCGCGTTCCGCTGCTCGACGATCCGCTGGTTATGGCCGGATGCGCCATCGCGCCCGGTGAAAAAGTTGCCGCCGGGATCAACAAGCCAAAGCTTGTGGACGCGATCAATTCGCCCGAAGTGCGGGAGACCGCGATGCGCCCGAAACGCGGGTTCGTTTTTCCGTTTGCCGGGTGGATGAAGGCGAACGCGGCGGACCTTGAAGAGCGCGCGCTTTCCGGTCCGCTCGCCCGCGAGGCGGTGCGGGAGTGCTGGAAACAGTTCGCGGACGGCCGCATTCACTGGTCGCGCGCGTGGTCGACCGTGGTGCTGGCGTCATTGCTCTCCAGACGCTGAGCGGAGAAGGAAAAATTATCGAAATCGTATGAAAATACCTCTGATCAAACCCGATTTGCCTGCCTTCGACGAGGTTCGCGGACCGTTCGAAGAGATTCTGGCCAATGGCAGAATCACGAACTTCGGCCGCTATGTGAACCAGTTCGAAACCGAAGCGGGCGCATATCTGGGCGCCCGTACGGTGGCGATCTCTTCCGGCACCATGGGCCTGATCTTCACGCTTTCCGGCCTGGGCATCGCGCCGGGCAGCAAAGTGATTCTGCCCAGCTTCACGTTCGTCGCCACGGCGCAGGCGGCGCGGTACGCGGGCGGCGTTCCGCTGTTCGCCGAAATTGACGACGACCTGAATATTTCAGTGGAGGATCTGGAGCGGCTGCTGGATACTCACGACGACGTCGGCGCAGTGATCGCCGTGCACATGTACGGGCTTCCCGCGAAGGCGCGGGAAATTGAAGCCGTGGTGGCGAAGGCGTCGGCGAAGCGGGGCAGGAAGATCCCGCTGATCTTCGATGCGGCGCATGCATTCGGGGCATCGATCAACGGCGAGCGGATTGGCGGGTTCGGCGACGCGGAGGTTTTTTCCCTCTCGGTAACGAAGCTGCTGGTGACGGTGGAAGGCGGGCTGGTATCCACGCGCAATGAAGAACTGATCGCGAAGATCCGTTCGATGCGCAATTACGGCATTCTCTCGAACTACAATGCGCACTTCGCCGGCCTCAACGGCAAGATGAGCGAATTTCACGCCATCGTCGGGGTGCGGAATCTGGCGCGCATCGAGCAACTCATCGCCGAGCGGCAGGTGCGGGCCAAATGCTTCCGCGAGAAAGTCGCGCGCAGTACCGGGTTCGGACTGGCCTGCTGGCCTACGGGCGTGGTGCACACTTTCAAGGACTTCACCATTCTGGTTCCGGACGGCGAGTACGGCCGCCGTGACCGCGTGATGGCATTCCTCGGCGAGAACGGGATCGAGACGCGCGCGTATTTCTATCCGCCGGTTCACGAGCAGGCGTTCTTCACGCAGTATGCCGACCGGCCGCTGCCGAAGACGGAAATATTGTCGCGCCGCGTGATCACTCTGCCGTTCTACACCACGATCAGCGAAGAAGAGATGGACTACATGACGGGCGTACTCGCGCGCGCTGAAAAGGAGGTTCAATGAACATACTGGTGACGGGCGGGGGCGGGTATCTCGGCTCCGTTCTGATTCCGAAACTGCTGATTCGCGGGCATCACGTCCGCGTGGTCGATATCGGTTACTTCGGCCTTGGGCATCTGCGGACGCTGAATCCGCGGGTCGAGATGATCCGGGCGGATCTGCGCCGGGTAGCGGCGGAGCCGGAGCTGCGCGAGAAGGTACTCGATGGCATCGATTGCGTGATCCATCTGGCGGCGATTTCGAACGACCCGTCGGCCGAACTGCACCCGAACATGACCGAGGAAGTGAACTTCCAGGCAACGGTGCAAATGGCGGAAGCAGCAAAGGAGCGCGGCATCCGGTTTCTGTTCTCGTCATCGTGCTCGGTGTACGGCGACGCGGATGGAGACCTGACCGAAGAGGGCGTGATCAATCCCCTGACGGTCTATGCGGTTTCCAAAGTGCGGTCGGAACAGTCGCTGACAGCGATGGCGGATTCGAAATGGCGGCCGGTGATTCTGCGCAACGGCACTCTGTTCGGCTATTCGCCCCGGATGCGCTTCGACCTGGTGGTGAACATCTTTTCGCTGTACAGCACTCTGCATAACGAGGTCAGAATATTCGGAGACGGCATGCAATGGCGGCCGTTCCTGAGCGTGCAGGATTGCGCGCGCGCGTTTCTGTTCTTCGCGGAGAAGAAAGAAACGCAGCACCTCTGCTACAACATCGCGCACGAGAATCTTCGCGTGGTGGATGTGGCGGCGATATTCCAAACGCTGAACCCGAGCCTGAAGGTGACGCACGTGGCGCTCGACGATCCCGATCGCCGGGACTACAAGGTATCGACGGCGCGCATGAAGGACGCAGGCTTCGAGCCGCGCATCGGCGTGGCGGCCGGCGCCGAGTCCATCGCCGAGGCGATCGTCTGCGGCCAGATCAACGATCCGGAGTCCATCTTCTATCGCAACGCGAAGTGGCTGAAGGAACTAACGCTGGCCGGCACGGGCGATCATGGCAAGCTGATCGATCTGATGGAAAGCTTCGGCAGCGTGCAGCGGGCCATCGGAACCACGGTTTAGCGGAACGGCCGCTTCACGAAACAGGATGGCGACGCGGTCGATGGCCGAAACTGTCTATATAGTCGGAGCCGGCGGTCACGGCCGGGAGTTGCATTCCTACATGCAGGATCTGGCGCGATCCGGGTGGCGCGGCCATCTCGAGGGATTCCTCGATGATGGCCTTGCTCCGGGTCTCCACAGAGGACTCGAGGTGCTCGGCGGACTGGACTGGGGCGGCCTGGCCGGGGAAGGTTCTGTCTACATCACGGCGTGCGGCGACAATGAAGCGCGGCGAAAAATGGTCTTGCGGCTCGAATCACAGAACCGAGGCGCCCTGAAGCCCTGGACGCTGGTCCACCCTTCGGCGATGATCGGCGCCAGCTGCGAAGTCGGCGCAGGAACCTGCGTTGCGCCGGGCGTGATCCTGACGGCGAAGGCGACGATCGGCAATCACGTGATCCTCAACATCAAGTCATCGGTTTCACACGACTGCGTGATCGGCGACTTTGTGAATATCAATCCGGCCGCGACGATTTGCGGCACGGTGACGGTGGGAGAAGGCGCTTACATCGGCGCGGGCTCGGTGATCAAAGAAAGGATCCGAATCGGCAGGTGGAGCGTGGTCGGAGCGGGCGCCGTGGTGGTTCGTGATGTCCCGGATTACGCGACGGTGGTAGGCGTTCCCGCCCGCGTGATTCGGCAGCGGCCACCGTTGGAGACTTCCGGGGAGGGGGCGGCGCGGTGAGCGGGCATACTCCACTGGTCAGTTTCGTCGTGCCGTGTTACAACTATGGCCGCTATCTGGGCGATTGCATCGACAGCATATTCGCGCAGGAAGGCGATCATGACTTCGAAATCGTCGCGATAGACGACTGTTCGACCGATCACACGCGTGACGTGCTGGCGAGCTATCGGGACGCGCGGCTGCGCGTGATCCTGCACGAGAAGAACGAAGGCCATATCCGGACCATCAGCCAGGGTCTGATGGAAGCGCGTGGAAAGTATGTGGCGCGGATCGACGCGGACGATCGTTACCGGCCGTATTTCCTGCACGAGACGGTCTGGCGGCTTGAGCGCTATCCCGAAGTCGGCTTTGTGTACGGTGACGCCGCGATCATCGATTCCAGCGGCGTTCTGCAGGCTGAGACGACGGACGAGGTTCACGGCGGGCGCGAATTCAAGGGAAACGAGTTGATTCCGCTCCTGAAGGTAAATTACGTGTGCGCTCCCACGGTGATTGCGAGGAAGGAGGCCTGGGTCGAAAGTCTTCCGATTCCGGCGGACCTCGCGTTCAGCGACTGGTATTACAACGTGATGATCGCGCGGCGTTACGAATTCTATTACGTAAACCGGGTGCTGGCGGATTACCGGGTTCACAACGCGAATCATCACACGCGCGTGGTGCAGAACCGAACAGAAGAGCCTTCGATCGAATACCTCCTCAACCGGGTCTTCTCCGAGCGGGAAAGCGATCCCGAACTCGAACGAAAGAAGCAGGCCGCGAAAGGCCGGGTGTATGCGCGGCAGTTCGCCATGCTGGGAGACCGTTATTTCGGGCACGATCTGGTGGAGGACGCGCGCCGCTGCTACGTCAGGTCTTTCCGCCACTCGCTCGGCGAGTCATTCACCGTGGGGCGCGCGAGAAGGCTGGCTGCGTCCTTCCTCGATCCCGCGGTTTACAAAGCCATCAAGCGCGCGCTGGGGCGGCAGGTCGCTTGAGAGTTCTGCACGTTCCGTACAACTATTATCCGGACCCGGTAGGCGGCACGGAAGTTTATGTCGCGGCGCTGGCGCGAGAACAACGCGCGCGTGGTTTCGATCCGATGATCGCGGCTCCGGGAAACTCAACCCAGGAGTACTCACATGCGGGGCTGCCCGTGTTCCGGTTTGCCGGCCGGACGTCGATGCCGCTTGCCGATATGTACGGAGATGGCGACCCGGAAGCGGCCAGGAACTTCGAGCCTGTGCTGGACCGTTTCCGGCCGGACGTACTGCACATCCATGCTCGATCTCAGGCGGTATCGGTGCTGCTGGTCAGGGCGGCGAAAAAGCGCGGCATACCGGTGGTGTTTACGTTCCATACGCCAACGGTGACGTGCGCGTCAGGGACCATGCGGCACCTGGGAAAACAGCCATGCGATGGCGAGATGCGGGTTTCCCGCTGCGCGGCGTGCATGGTGCAGGGCAAGGGTGCGCCACTCGCACTGGCCCGGATTGCAGGGGTTTTGCCGCCCGCAACGGGCCGATTTCTTGGCGCGGCGGGCCTCGAAGGAGGCATGTGGACAGCGCTGCGCAGTACGGAACTGCTCGAAGTTCGCGGAGCGGCAGTGCGCCGGATGCTGAATGAAGCCGATCACATCTGCGCGGTTTGCCAGTGGGTGAAGGACGTTCTGCTCAGGAACGGCATTCCGTCCTGCAAAATCACTCTGAGCCGGCAGGGCGTTCCGTACGCAGTTGCTGCACCGGCGGCCGCGCCGGGCCGGGGCGAGTCCGGGACGCTTCGTCTGGTGTTCCTTGGCCGATTTGAGCGAATGAAAGGGCTCGACGCAGTGGTGGAGGCAATGGGGAGCGTTTCGTCTCCGGCGGTAACGCTCGACATCTTCGGCATTGCGCAGAGCGAGGCGGCGAGGCGGGAGCGGGATAGGCTGAAAGATCGGATCGCAGGCGATCCGCGGATACGTTTTTGCGATCCGGTGGGAGCGGAGCAGGTGGTTAGTCTGCTGGCCGGCTACGACGCGTTGCTTGTGCCTTCGCTTTGGCTTGAAACCGGGCCGCTCGTCGTGTATGAGGCATTCGCGGCGGGCATACCGGTGGTCGGATCGAATCTCGGCGGAATCGCCGAACTGGTAGACGACGGAGTGAATGGTTTGCTGGTTGAGCCGGGCATCGCCGGCGATTGGGCGAAAGCGATCCTGCGGCTGGTTGAAGAACCCGCGCTGATCGCCAGGCTTGCGGCGGGTCCGAAAAATATCCGCACCGCCGAAGACACGGCCCGGGATGCGGCCGCTGTGTACGCCCGCGTGGTGGAGCGGCGGACCGCCGAGCCCATGCCGCAGGAACAGATCGCGTGACTGCAGTTGGACCGCTGGCCATCATCGACACGCATCCGGTTCAATATCGCGCCCCCGTTTATCAGGCGCTTGCGCGCGATGAGGGCATAGACATCCGCGTGATTTACGCATCGGACTTCAGCATTGCGGGCGCACGGGATCGCGAATTCGGCGTGAGAGTCGCCTGGGATACCGATCTTCTGAGCGGCACGAATCCCGTTTTCCTTTCGCGCGCTGCCGAGGGCGGGGCCGATTGTTTCGAAAAAGTGTCTGCGCGGGGGCTTGGAGAGGCGATCGAGCGCGTGCGGCCCTCAGCCGTTCTTGCGACCGGGTATCGGCCATGGTTCTATGCGGCGGGCATGTTTCGCGCGTGGCGCCGCCGCATTCCGCTGCTGTTCCGGGCCGAAACTTCCGATACAACTACCGGGCCCGGCGGCCGCGAGCGGGGGGCGGCCGGATATGTCCGGGACGCGGCTCTGCGCCGCCTGTACGGCGCCTGCGAACGGGTGCTTCCCATTGGCGAAAGATCCCGCGCACACTACCGCCGCCTTGGGGTGCCGGACGACAAGATGATCTTTTCGCCGTACTGCGTCAACACTGCGCCCTTCCGCGCGGAAGAGCGGGATCGGGAGAGCATGCGGGAGCCGATGCGCCGGGAACTCGGCATTGACGACGGCGCTCTCGTCATCCTGTTCGCCGGAAAGTTGAGTGAACGCAAAGGGGTGCATACGCTGGTGGCTGCGGTGAAGCACCTTCCGCCGGAGATCCGCTCGCGTGCGGTGGTTGCTTTTTTGGGCGCGGGCGCGGAACAGGAGTCGCTGGCGCGCGCCTGCGCTGAGGCTCCGGTTGTACGGACACTTTTTATCGGATTTCGAAATCAGCGCGAACTCAGCCCGTACTATCACGCGGCGGATGTATTCACTCTGCCGAGTCTCTGGGGAGAAACATGGGGTCTGGTGGTGAATGAAGCGCTGCATCATGGCGTTCCGTGTGCGGTTTCGTCGGCGGTCGGCTGCGGGCCGGATCTGATTCACGAGAACCTGACGGGGGCGGTTGCCGAGGCCGGATCGGCGGAAGGTCTGGCAGCCGCGATCTTGCGCGCCGCCGGGCTCGCGGATTGCGTGGAAACGAGGGCGCGGTGCCGAGAGCGCGCGGGCCGCTACTCGACGGCAGCGGCGGCGAGAGGAATCGCGCGGGCGTGGCGCGAAGTGGCTGGACGGCGGGCAGGAACCAGTCCCGTAACGGCGGGAACTGCCGCATGAGAATCGCGATCGTCGTCCACGGCCGGTTTCATGCATTCGATCTGGCGCGAGCCCTCACGAAGCGCGGGAACGACGTTCACGTTTTTACGAACTATCCGAAATGGGCCGCCGTAAAGTTCGGGCTTCGGCCCGAGGCGATTCACAGCATGTGGCCGCACGGCGTCGTTTCCCGTGCGGTCGGCAAATTCGGAGACCAGGCCTCGGCCGCGGCGACTCCGGCCCTGCACAGCTGGTTCAGCAAATGGGCGGCCCGGAAACTGCGCGGCGGCGGCTGGGACGTGATTCACAGCTTCAGCGGCGTCGCCGAAAACATTTTCCTCTCTCGCCTCGACGCGCGCCGGCATTTCATGGTGCGGGGATCGTCGCATATTCGTTGCCAGGATCGCATCCTTGCCGAGGAGTCGGAACGAATCGGGGTGGCTCTCGAACGTCCGCCTGCATGGGTCATCGAGCGCGAGGAACGGGAATATCAGCTCTGCGATGAGATTCTCCTGCTTTCGTCCTTCGCTCTGGACAGCTTCGTCGATCACGGCGTCCCCAGCCAGAAGCTGGCGCTGTTTCCGCTTGGGGTAGATACGCGGGCATTTCGCCCTGGGCCTGAGGTGCTGGCCGCCCGCATCCGGCGGCTGCTCGATGGCGAACCGCTCAGGATCACATTCACAGGAACGCTGAATTACCGGAAAGGGCTCTATGATTTCGAAAAAGTCGTCCGGGCGCTCGATCCCGCGAAATTCCAATTTGAAATCATCGGCTCCGTCGCGCAGGAGGGAAGACGAACAGCATCGAATTTGCCCGCGAACGTGACATTTGTGCCGAGGCAGCCGCAGGCGGAATTGCCGAAGTGGTATGCGCGCGGCGATCTGTTCTTTTTCCCCACGCTCGAAGACGGTTTCGCGGTGGTTCTCGCGCAGGCTTACGCAAATGCCCTGCCGATTCTGACGACGCCGAACTGCGCTGGTCCGGACATGATCCGGGATGGCGAAACCGGCTGGATCATTCCCATCCGCCGATTCGATCGTTATATCGAACAGTTGCTGTGGTGCGACGCGAATCGCGACAAGGTCGCCGCAATGATCGAGCGGCTGTATAACTCCTATTCGGCAAGGGACTGGAACGATGTAGCCGCTGACTTCGAGAGAATCGTCAACGGCGTGGAGGCGCGCCCGTTGGATGGAGCGGCCCGTGACGAGTTCGCGCGCCGCAGTAAATTACTCGCAGGCCGTCGTGGATAGTTCCGCGTTCATACAGCCGCTGGCCCTGTTGCTTGTGGTTATCGCCGGCCTGATTGTGCTGGGCTGGAAGACCAGGTCCGTAGGGCTGGTTGCGGGATTCAGTTTCCAGATCTGGATGTACTACTGGCTTGGCGGCCTGATACACGCATTCCCGTGGGCGCAACTCGAAGAAGACGAGGCAGTGGTGATCGGCGTGCGGTACGCAGGTTATGCCATGCTGGCATTCGCCGCCGGCGCTGTTCTGATCGCGCCGGCGATCGGCAAGGCAATGGTCGGCAAGGCGCGCGGCCCGTCTCAGCCGATGGATCCCGGCATCCCGCGCCGGTGCATCATCTATGGCATGGTCGCGTACTTTATTCTGGCGCCGACCATCGGAAATCTGCCAAGCGGAAGCTCCGTGGTGGCGGCGGGATCGCAGCTGGTCGTGGTCGGTTTCTGTCTGTCCGCATATATGACATTGAGGCTCAAAGGCGGGGCCGCCGCTGTCCGGGGGCTCTTGTTGACGGCTTTGATTCCGCTCGTCATCCTCGCCAGACAAGGCTTTATGAGCTTCGGCATTCTGGCGCTCTCGGTGATTCTGGTTTTTGTCGGCCAGTTCTACCGGCCCCGTTGGGCAATCGCCGCGGCGCTGCTGGCGCTTGCTTATCCAGGACTTTCGCTTTACGTGACTTACATGCGCGACCGCACGGAGATCCGCGAATCGGTATGGGGAGGCGAGGACATGGGCGCGCGACTGGCCCGGATCTGGCAGACCCTTTCCTCGCCCGAGGCGTTCAACCCGATGGACCCCGCGCATCTCGAACGCGTCGATGGCCGGCTGAATCAGGCCTATCTGGTGGGCGAGGCGGTGGACAATCTGTCGCGCACCGACGATTTTGCGCACGGAACGTCGATACTGATCGCGCTCGAAGGCATGATCCCGCGCATCATCTGGCCCGACAAACCGCCCAGCGGCGGCAGCGGAGACCTGGTGAGCCGATTTACCGGACGCGAGTTTGCAGTCGGGACCAGCGTGGGCGTCGGCCCGATTCTCGAATTTTACGGCAATTTCGGGGTACCCGGGGTGCTTGTCGGGTTCTTCATTCTGGGAGCTCTGATTCGCGGAATAGACTTTGCCTCCGCCGTGACGCTGGAGCGGGGCCAGTGGGGCGATTTCGTGGTTTTCATGCTGATCGGGATCAGTTTCCTGAATGTGTGCGGATCGCTCATTGAGGTGACGGCGTCGGGAATGGCGAGCCTTCTGGTGGGGCGGGCGATCCGGAACCTCATCGCTGGAAGGCGAGCGCCGGCGCCTGCGGTTGCCGTGGCGTGATGTGAAAATCACATTGCTGTCTCCGTGCCCGGAGGACCGAAATTATGGCGGCGTGCAGCTTTCGGCGCGGCTTGCCGTCGAAGGAGCCGCGCGGGCCGGCTCGCTGCGGGCACTTTGCTACGGGCGGGACTGCCGGTTGCCAGAGGGTTCCGAATCCTCAGCAATTGTTCGCGCCTGCAGTCATTCGAAAGCCGGAGCCGCGTTTGACGCTCTCCGGAACAGAAACGGCGCCGACTGTGTGCTGTACTGGCATTCCGATCTGCTCAAACTGATGCGCTTCGCAGGGCCAGGCCGGCGGAATCTGCTCTTTCTGCACGGAATCGAGTGCTGGCGAAAGATGGAAGGCGCTGTCGCGCGCGCCATGGACAACGTGGACATCTTCCTTTCGAACAGCGAATTCACCTGGAACCGGTTTACGGAACTGAATCCACGGTGGAAGACGGCGAAACACGAGACGGTTGCGCTCGGAGCGGGAGTTCCCGAACCCGAGCCGCCGGCGCCGTCGGCCACGCCGGCCGCGCTGATGCTGGGCCGTATGTCGCGCGGGGAAGGATACAAGGGGCATGAGGAAGTGATCCGCGCGTGGCCCAGGGTGACAGCCGAACGCCCGGACGCGGAGTTGTGGATTGTGGGCGGAGGTGACGGCGTGGACGATTTCCGCCGGATCGCCGCGGCTTTGCCATGCAGCCATCAGATCCGGTTCTTCGGCCTTGTGCCGAATGAGGAGAAGGAACGTCTGCTGCGTGAGGCTCGCTGCCTCGTGCTGCCGAGCCGGGGCGAAGGTTTTGGCCTGGTTTACCTGGAAGCGATGCGGCTCGGCCGTCCGTGCCTGGCGAGCGATTGCGATGCGGGACGCGAGGTGGTCGGCGCGCCGGAGTGTGGGATGACCGCGAACCCGGCGAACCCCGACGAAGTAGCGGCCGCGATTGTACGGTTGCTCGGCGAGCAGGCCGCATGGGAGCGGATGTCGGTGAACGCCCGGCGACGGTACGAAGAGCGTTTCACGGCGGCGCATTTCCAGCAGCGGCTGATCAAAGCCCTGGAGAGGGCCGCCGCGTGAATGTAGCGGATCGCCTGCCGCTGGTCATCGTGGGCCATGGCGGCGAAGAGCATGTCGGATCTCACCTCCTGCACGCCGCCGCCGAACTGGGGGTTCGCGCGGAATTCGCCGATGTGCGGCGCGCGGATGGGGGCCCGGTGATGCAGCGGCTGAGCTGGAGGGTTCGCGATCATCGTCCGGCGCGATTCGAACGGTTTAATCGCGAAGTCCGGGAGCTTTGCGGCCGGTTTCGTCCCGGGTTGCTGCTGGCGACCGGAATTGCGCCGCTTTCGTCTGAATCTCTGGCGGAAATCGGGGCGCTCGGCACACGCCGCGTGAACCTGCTGACGGACGATCCGTTCAATCCGGCGCATCGCACCCGGTGGTTTATCGAAGCGTTGATGCAGTACGACGAAGTTCTTTCCACGCGGCGCGCGAACATGGGGGAACTCGGGCGCGCCGGATGCCGCAAAGTGGGATACGCGCCATTCGCATATGCGCCGCATCTGCACTTCGAACCGGCGCTTGGCGAGGAGCGCCGGCGGGAACTCGAAAGCGACGTAATTTTCGCCGGCGGAGCGGACAGCGACAGAGTTCCTTACATCGCGGCGCTGGACCGCGCGGGACTGCGCGTGGGACTCTACGGCGGCTACTGGGACAGATATCCGGAAACCCGGGAACTGACGCGAGGGCTGCAGCCGCCCGGCATGGTGCGCGAGGCGATCGCCGCCGCAAAGATAGCTCTATGTCTGGTGCGCCGCGCCAATCGCGACGGCACCTGCATGCGGACTTTCGAGGCGCCGGCGATCGGCGCGGCGATGCTGGTCGAAAAAACGGACGAACACGTAGAACTGTTCGGGCCGGACCGGACCAACGTGGTCTACTTCGACACCATCGATGAAATGGTGGCGCGGGCGGGGGAACTTGCCCGCGATGAGAACGAAAGGAATCGGCTGCGCCGCGCGGCGCAACGGCTGATCACCTCCGGCGGCCACTCCTATCGAGACCGTCTCGCCTCGATCCTCGACGGCAAACCTGCTTCAGTCGTGAGCGCCGCCCAATGAAAGTTCTGCAGGTGATCCCGTCCGTCGGTCCGTTGCGGGGAGGGCCAAGTTTCGCGATACGGTCGATTTCACGGGGACTCGCTGCAGCGGGAATCGAAACGCACATAGCCACCACGGATGATAACGGGCCGGGCGCGCGCCTCGATGTCCGAACTGGTGTACCGATCGACGACAACGGAGTTACCTACTGGTACTTTCCGCGCCAGTTCCCTTTTTATACGTATTCGGCGCCTTTTACGGGCTGGATGTGGGGTCATGCGGCCAATTACGACCTCATCCACATACACACGCTTTTTTCCTACTGCTCGAATATGGCCGCATACATCGCTTCGCGGCTCGGCGTGCCGTATGTGATACGGCCGCTCGGAGTGCTGAACCGGTGGGGAAGGGAACAGCGGCGGCCCTGGCTGAAGCGGGCTTCAATCGCGCTGATCGAGCGACACATCCTGAACGGCGCGGCCTTCGTGCACTATACCGCCGAGCAGGAGCGCGCCGAAGCGAGTGAATGCGGATTCTGCGACCGCCCGATGATCATCCCGAATCCGGTGGAAATCCCCGACGGACCGGCGCAAAAAGGCACGCTGCGCCGTCAGTTTCCGGAACTGGCCGGCCGCCGCATTCTCCTGTTCCTTTCGCGGATCGACCGCAAGAAGGGACTCGATCTGCTGATCCCTGCATTCGCCGGTCTCGTGAAAGAGAATCCGGGCGCGGCTCTGGTGATCGCGGGCGATGGTGATCGGGCGCTGATGGAAACGCTCAAGGCGCAGTGCTCTTCGCTCGGCATCGCGAGCCAGGTGTTCTGGACCGGTTTTCTGTCGGGCGACGCCAAAGCGGGCGCGCTTGCCGACGCCGATGTGTTCGTGCTGCCGTCCTGGTCGGAAAATTTCGGGATTGCGCCGATCGAAGCGATGGCGCTTGGAGTTCCTGTGATCGTAACCGACCAGGTAGGAATCTGCCGCGAAGTAATCGCCGGAGACGCGGGCCTGGTGACGCCGCCCGCAGTGGAACCGTTGCGCCAGGCCATGGCGCGGCTGCTGGCCGATGACGACCGGCGGCGCGTGCTCGGCCGCAACGGGGCAGCCCTTGCCCGGGCGCAGTTCGCCCCCGAAGTGGTGATGAAAAAGCTTTCCGCCGCTTACAGCGCCGTGCTGGCCGCAAGCGCCAGTTGACAACTCTCCGGCATTTCAAACAGGATTCTCGATGATTCATCAAAAGAACGATCAGCCGTGCTCGCTCGTCACGGGAGGCGCTGGATTTGTCGGCAGCCATGTGGCGGCGCATTGTCTTCGTCTCGGGC
>DAIDJK010000186.1 GCA_027450225.1 Bryobacterales bacterium
TATAAAGATGTGCGCAAGGTGATCGAAAACAAGGACATCGACGTCCTTTCCATCGCCACGCCGAACCACTGGCACACGCTCATCACCATCTGGGCGTGCCAGGGCGGCAAGGACGTCTACGTCGAGAAACCATGCGCGCACGACATGTTCGAAGCCCGGCAGATCGTCGCGGCGGCGCGCAAATACAACCGCATCGTCCAGCAGGGCAGCCAGATTCGCTCGTCGGACGCCGTGCGCGAAGGCATCCGGAAGATGCACGAAGGCATGATCGGCGATGTCTATCTCTCCCGCGGCCTCTGCTACAAATGGCGCGACACCATCGGCCGCGCGCCGGTCGAGCCCGTGCCCGCCGGAGTCGATTACGACATGTGGACCGGCCCTTCGCCACTGCACCAGTTCACCCGCAATCGCTTTCACTACAACTGGCACTGGTTCTGGGACACCGGCAACGGCGATCTCGGCAATCAGGGCATCCATCAGGTGGATATCGCGCGCTGGGGCCTCGGCGTGAAATATCCCGTGAAGGTTAGCGCCATTGGCGGCCACTTCATGTTCGACGACGATCAGGAAACGCCCAACACGCTGAACGTCGCCTACGAGTTCAACGAGAACGGCAAGCGCAAGATGATGGAGTTCGAAGTCCGGCACTGGATGACGAACGGCGAAGCCACCGTTGGTCCGCAACCCCATCCGAACAGCGCTTCCACCATGGCGGACAGCGGAGCGCCGCTTGCCGGCGGCAACACCGGACGCGCGCCGCACTCCGATTCCATCGGAAATCTGTTCTACGGCCGCAACGGCTTCATGACAGTGGACAGCTATCACAGCTACAAAACCTGGCTCGGCCGCGATCAGGAGCCCGGTCCGGCGAACGCCGACAGCAACGAGATGGTGAAGCACGTTCAGAACTTTGTCGACGCCGTACATTCGCGCAATCGCGACAGCCTGCACGCCGAGATTGAAGAAGGCGCCGCTTCCACCGTGCTGGTGCACCTTGCCAACATCTCCTATCGCGTGGGCCGCACGCTTCAGTTCGATGGCGAAAAATTTGAAGTGGTTGGCGATTCCGAAGCGAATGCGCTGTTCACGCACGCTTACCGCAAGCCGTACGTGATTCCCCAAAAGGTCTGATATCCGCGCCGCGCGCGGGTCAAACGGCCTGCGCGCGGCGCAGCATGTAGATTGCGATCACCAGCACCAGCACCAGCAGGCCGAGTAACCCCAGTTCCAGAACGGATTCGTGCAGCAGAGCCTGGCGCGACGCGTTCCAGCCTTCCAGGCGCGAAAGATTCTCCACCGTAAGGCCGAGCACCAGCATGCGCCGGATAGTCGCGATCAGCCCCACCAGCAGAAACGGCTCGGCGACGAGTTCATGCGAACGAATCGAAATTCGCACCGTATGCAGAATCTCGACCAGCATCAGCACCAGCAGCAGCTCGTCGATCAGCTGCAGCAGCGTGTCGAGCGAGTTCATGGTGCCCAGCCCATGCCAGAGCGCCACCCCGCACGCGCCCAGCGCGATCAGTGCTGCAATCGTGATGACGACGGCGACCGCAACATAGATGCCGGTCTCCACCCTGCTCCAGAAGGAGTCGATGCTGATGTCAAGGCGCGCCACCGTGGGACTCGGGTCCTGCACAGACCGCAAGTGTACTTCAAACGGGCGTGATTACACCAGACTTCCGGGCCGCTTCAGGTACCGGTCGATCAAAGCGTCGGCCGAACGTAAAGTAATCGCAAGAACCGTCATCGTCGGGGCCGTTGTTCCCGCTTGCGGAAACGCGGACGCCCCCACCACGAACAGATTTGGCGTCTGCCAGTGCTGCAGGTAGGTATTCACGACGCTGTTCGAAGGATTGTCGCCCATGATGGCGCCGCCGTGCAGATGCGTCGTCGAATACGCCGCAATCTGATAGCGCCCAGCCGTCCGGCTCGGACCCGCGCCGCCGCGTTCGCCTCCGCCGGCAATCCACCGCGCTCCGGCAATGCGCGCCATTTCCTCGCCCAGTCGCGCCGATATCTTCTGCGCAAACGCGCGCACGCGCTGCTCGTGCTCCGTCCAGTCGGCCGTGGTTCGCAGCAGCGGATCGCCCCATTTGTCCGTCCACGTCGTGTCGAGATCGAAATAGTTGTGCGAATAAGCCAGGTGTTCCGCGGTAAATCCGGGCGCGCTGCCCATGCGGTCGTAATGTTTCACCGCCGCGCGTTTCCATTCCGCGCCCCAGGCGCGCCTCACTTCGCCCGCCGGCACGCCGCCGAAGCCCGCAATCGCATGCCCTCCGCCGCCTGCGCCCGTGAAAGTGCCGCCGCGCAGTATGCCGGCGTCCGCATCCAGATGATTGAAACCGTCGAAATCCGACAGATACATCCCCTGTCCGCCGGCGTTCATGAAACCGTTCAGCGGATCTTTGTAGACGATCTGTCCGCCTCCGCCGCCCGACATCTGATGACAGAAGTTTTTCCCCAGCGTTCCCTTTCCGGTCTCCGGATCGTACACGTCGCCAGCGTTCGAAAGCAGCAGCAGCTTCACGTTCGACGGCGTGAATGACGACAGGATCACGAGCGATGCCCTCTGCAGCGTCTCGCGCCCCTGCTCGTCCATGTACGTAACGCCTTCCGCCCGCCCGTCGCGATGCACAATCCGCCGTACCCAGCAGTTGTTCCGCAGCGTGAATCGCGCCTGCCTTCGCAACAGCGGCATCAGTACATTCGTCGGCTGCGCCTTCGCCCCGATCATGCAGCCGAACATCATGCAGTAACCGCAATAGCCGCAGCCCGGCCGCGAGATTCCGTCCGGATTCGTGTAGTCGTGCGCGAGCGTCGCCGCGGGCATCGGGTAAGGATGGTAACCGAGTTCCCGCCCCGCCTTCTCGAACACGTTCATCGAGTACGTGTGCTTATGCGGCCCCACCGGATACTCCTTCGACCGCGGCCCTTCGAAAACATTGCCGCCGTCGATCAGCCTGCCCTGCAGATTCCCGGCCTTGCCGCTGATGCCGAGTATCTCTTCCGCTTTCACGTAGTACGGTTCGATGTCGTTCCAGCGGAACGGCCAGTCCTGAACCGAAAGATTCTCCGGAATCCGCGAAGCGGGAAAGCGCTCTTTGATCGCCGTCGCCAGTTCGAACGTATCGGCCGGATACCGCGTCGCAACGCCTGTCCAGTGCTCGCCGCAACCGCCCGTGCCGTCGCCGATCCGCACATGGCCCCACACCCGCGCGGGCGCCGACGGGTCTTTCGCCGTCCAGCGGTGCGTGATCGTCTCTTCCGCTGTGTTCATCATCATGCGGCCGCGGATCGCATAATCCACTTCGTCCATATCCTCCGCATAATCGGACGTTCGCCGCGCCCGCCCGCGTTCGAGCACCACAACCTCCAGCCCCGTCCGCGAAGTGATCTGGCGCGCCATCGTCAGCCCGGTCCATCCGCCGCCGATGATCGCCACATCCACCGGTTTCAACTGAATCATGCTGAGTTCTTTATACCGACGCGAGCTTCAGCAGGCGAGTCCCGTTGGTCCAGGTGACCTTCGTGAAGACCTCCGGAGTCGTCAGCTGCTTCAGCAGCGTGAGCGTCTCGCGCGCCAGGCACTTGCCTTTGGTTCGGTGCACGAAATCCGCGGTAACGCCCGTCCCGTGCCCATCCGTGCACGGGCAATCGCTGCCGAAAATCAGCTTGTCCTGATGCCGCTCGAGAAATCCGCGCATGAATTCCGGATCCCGGTACAGGCAGTTGTTGCACGAATTCGCCGACATGTCCCCGTAGAGATTCGGAAATTCCGCCAGCCACCGGTCCGTCAGTCCGCCCGGCCGGATCGGCCCTGTCGGATATGCCACGTCTTTCGGCGCGTCCGCGCTCACGTTCGCCCAGAACGCGTCCGCATGCCCGAACATCGTCAGCCGCGGATACTGTTTCAGCAGCGCGCCCAGCCGCGGAAATCCCGTATTGAATACGCCTTCCGCCGGGAAGTGCGGCACTTCCTGGAAATGCACCGTCACC
>DAIDJK010000187.1 GCA_027450225.1 Bryobacterales bacterium
ACATCGTCGAAATGAGTCGCGACGCGAATTTTGCGCAGGCCAACACGCGCGCAGTCTGGCTTGTTGCCGACGCCTCCGGTGCATCGGAATTACGGGTGACACTCCGCATCTGGTGCCCGCCGCCGAGGCCGCCAATCACGCTGGACAATACAGCTACGATTCGGTGCTGCCATTGATGCTCACGCGCTACTGCAGCCCCGGTCTGCTCGGTCTTGGCGTCATCGCGCTCATCGCCGGCTTCATGGCGGGAATGGCGGGGAACGTAAGTGCCTTCGCCACCGTCTGGACCTATGACATTTACCGGCCTTTTATTCGTAAGACGGCTCCGGATAAACACTATGTGACGATGGGCCGCTGGTGCACTCTCATCGGGCTTATCATCAGTATCGGCACGGCTTATATCGTGATGCAGTTCGGCAGCATCATGGATTACGTGCAGGCGCTCTTCAGCATGTTTGTGGCGCCGTTATTCGGCACGGTGCTGCTGGGGATGCTCTGGAAACGAGTTACGCGTCCCGCGGGCTTCTGGGGATTGCTGGCGGGCGTAGTGGGCTCCATCGCGGCGTTCCTGCTCATGAAGTTCTCTCCGGAGCGCTGGGTACCCATTCTGGCGCTCACGCCACGCGCTTCGGGCCTCGCCCAGGACATGTATCAGGCGCTCTGGGCGTGCGTTATCTGTGTGGTCGTCACGGTCCTGGTCACCCTGGTGACAAAGCCCGATCCGAACCTGAACCTCACCGGCCTGGTTTACGGCGAGACTCAAATACCGTCGGAAAAGCACCTGCCATTACTGCAACGGCCGGTGTTCTGGAGCGCAATCGTGCTGGTCATCTTCATAATTCTTAACATCATCTTCTGGTAAATCCCGTGCACGGTGACTCGCATGAATAATGACGCGCCTCTTATTACGGTCTGGTTCTTCGTCGGCGTTCTTCTGCTCTGCTACGGCGTTCTGATTTTCGCCGGCTCGTGGTATTACGCGGCCAATCCGCCGGCCGAGCCTGTAGTGCTCGCCAATCTGCATATCGGTGTGTGGTGGGGCCTGTTGCTTGTCGCGGTCGGCGGCATTTACACATGGAAGTTCCGCCCGAAACGCGCCATCTGACATTCAAATGACACTAGGACTTATCGTTGGAAACCGGGGCTTCTTCCCCGATCATCTCGCTCGCAGCGGCCGCGAAGACATGCTCGCGGTGCTGGCCAAAAATGGCATCGACGTCGTCGCCGTCGGCCCTGACGAAACCAAACACGGGGCCATAGAAACCCGCCAGGAAGCAGTTCGCTGCGGAGAACTCTTCCGCCGCAATCGCGACCGCCTGGATGGCGTCATCGTCACGCTGCCCAACTTCGGCGATGAGCGCGCCATCGCGGACACGCTGCGCCTGGCCGATCTCCACGTGCCCGTTCTCGTCCAGGCCACGCCCGACACGCCGTCGAAGATGTCGATTCGCGACCGCCGCGACAGCTTCTGCGGCAAGATGTCCGCCTGCAACAACCTGATGCAGTACGGCATCCCGTACTCGCTCACCACGCTGCATACCGAAACGCCGCAATCGGCCGAATTCCAGCGCGATCTCGAATGGTTTCTCGCCGTCTGCCGCGTGGTGAAGGGGCTGCGCAACCTGCGCATCGGCGCCATCGGCGCGCGCCCGGCCGCGTTCAACACCGTCCGTTACAGCGAGAAGCTGCTCGAAGCCAATCGTATTTCGATTGAAACCATCGATCTTTCGGAAATCCTCGGCCGCATCGAGCGCATGAAGGATTCCGACGATGCCGCGCAGGGAAAGCTCGCCGCCATTCGCAAGTACGTCCCCACCGGTGGCGTTCCCGAGAGCGCGCTGATGAAAATGGCGAAACTCGGCGCCGTCGTCGATGGCTGGATGAAGCAGGCAGACGTCGCCATCAGCGCCATCCAGTGCTGGACCTCGCTCGAAGAATACTTCGGCGTCGTGCCCTGCACCGTCATGAGCATGATGAGCGAGAACCTGATGTCGAGCGCCTGCGAAGTGGATATCTGCGGCGTTATCGGCATGCACGCTTTGCAACTGGCGTCGCAGACGCCCAGCGCCCTGCTCGACTGGAACATCAACTACGGTGACGATCCCGATAAGGCCGTCTGCTTCCACTGCAGCAATCTGCCGAAGCATTTCTTCCGGGAAGTCCGCATGGATTTCCAGGAGATCATCGCGGGTACGGTCGGCAAGGAGAACACCTTCGGTACCTGCGTCGGCCAGGTGAAGGCCGGCCCCATGAGTTTCGCGCGCTTCTCCACCAGCGATCGCGAAGGCGTCATCCGCGGTTATGTCGGCGAAGGCGAATTCACCAATGATTCGCTCGCTACATTCGGCGGCGCGGGCGTGGTGCGCATCCCGCATCTGCAAAAGCTGCTGCGCTACATCTGCGAGCGCGGCTTCGAGCATCACGTGGCCGCTAATCTCTCCACCGTCGCCCATGCCGTGCACGAAGCCACCACTCGTTACCTTGGCTGGGCCGTCGTGCATCACAAAGATGGCGTTCCACTGTAATGACGGTCGCGGGCGTTGATTTCGGAACCCTGAGCGTTCGCGTTTCGCTCGTGGACAGCGAACGCGGACGCCTCGCCGCCTGCACCGCGGAATATCCGCTCAACCGCCGCCGCGACGATCCCGATTTCGCCACGCAAAGCCACTCCGAGCACCTGCGCGCGCTGGTCGCCGCCATGCGCGGCGCCATCGCCCAGGCCGGAATCGACGGTCACGACATTCAGTCACTCGCCATCGACACCACCGGCTCTTCCGTCGTGCCCGTCGATAAGCATCTGAATCCACTCGACGATTACTATCTCTGGTGCGATCACAGGGCCTGGCGGGAGGCTGCCGAGATCACCGAAACCGCCCACCGCATGCGGGTGGAAGCGATAGACTGGTGCGGGGGCGTTTACTCCTCCGAATGGGGGTTTTCGAAGCTCCTCCACTGGCTCCGCCAGGAAAATACCAAACGAACCCAATTCGCCTCCGCTTTTGAACACTGCGACATGATCGCGGCCGTTCTTTGCGGCGTCGGCGACCCGGCCAAAGTAAAGCGCAGCGTCTGCGCCATGGGTCATAAGTGGCTTTGGAATAAATCTCTTGGCGGTTTTCCGTCCAATGAGTTTTTCAGGGCGGTCGATCCTCTGCTCGATGGGATCGGCGAGAAGCTGGCGGGCGAGTACCTGACGTCTGACCATCTCGCCGGGCATCTCTCGGAACGCTGGGCAGGCCAGATGGGGCTGCGCCCCGGCATCCCCATTCCCGTGGGCGCTTTTGATGCCCACTGGGATGCGGTGGGCGCCGGCATTCGTCTGGGCGATGTCGTCAACGTGATCGGCACTTCCACGTGTATCATCGGGATCAGCCGGTCCTCGCAACTCGTGCCCGGAGTTTGCGGCGTCGTCCCCGGTTCCGTCTATCCCGAACTCACCGGAATCGAAGCCGGCTTGTCGGCCACGGGAGATGTGTTCGACGCCATCGCGCGCCGCGCGGGCATACCGCTGGCCGAACTTTCGAAGCGTATCGAGAGTTATCGCGCCGGCGTGACCGGGCTGCTGCGCATGGATTGGGATAACGGCGACCGCACGGTTCTCGTGAATCCGGAACTCGGCGGCATCACGCTCGGCTGGAATCTGACCCATGCGCCCGAAGATGAACTCTTCGCCGCCATCGAGGGCACGGCGTTTCACACCCGCATCATTCTCGGCCGCATGGCCGAAAATGGCGACGAAATCCGGCGGGTGATCAACGGTGGCGGCATCCCGCGCCGCAGCCCGCTGCTGAACCAGGTGTACGCGAACGCGATTGGCAAGCCGATTCTGGTTCCGGAATCGGACGTCACCAGTCTCGGTTCGTCGATTTTCGCTTTCCTCGCGGCGGGCGCGTTTCCCACCATCGAAGCCGCCCAGGATGCGCTGTGCCCGAAATATCGCGTCTTCCAGCCGGACCCTAAGGCGCAGGAAATTTATGACGAGTTGTTTCCTCTGTACCGGGACGTCTATTTCGGCTTCGGCCGCAGGAACGCGGGAATGGCTTCGTTTGGTGAAATATTGCCGAAGCTGCGGCTCATCGCGGCTAAAGCCAGAAAAGTCCAATGAAACTCGAAGCTTTGCGGGAACAGGTTCTCGAAGCCAATCTCGAAGTCGTACGCCGCGGACTGGTCCTGTATACGTTCGGCAACGCAAGCGGTATCGCGCGCGACGAGGGTCTGGTCGCCATCAAACCGAGCGGCGTGCCTTATGAGAAGATGCGTCCCGCCGATCTCGTCATCACGGATCTCGAAGGCAGAATTGTTGAAGGCTCGCTTCGGCCCTCGTCGGATCTCGCCACTCACCTGGCGCTCTACCGCGCGTTCCCGGGCATCGGCGGCGTAGTCCACACCCATTCCGAATTCGCGACCTCCTGGGCGCAGGCCCGCCGGGAGATTCCCTGTTTCGGCACCACGCACGCTGATTACTTTCACGGCCCCGTCCCCGTCACCGAGCCGATGCCGCCGCACGAAATTGAGTCCGACTATGAGCTGAACACCGGCCACGCCATCATTCGCCGTTTTGGCGCGCTCGATCCCCTGCGAATTCCGGCCGTGCTGGTCGCCGGACATGCGCCGTTCTGCTGGGGCAAAACGCCGCTCGACGCCGCGCATAACGCAGTCATTCTGGAGGAGGTAGCAAAGCTGGCATTCCGCACCGTAACCCTTTCAGCCGGTACACAAGAGCTCGAGCGCGTTCTCCACGACAAGCACTTCCTGCGCAAGCATGGCCCGGCGGCCTACTATGGTCAGGGTTGAACCTGGATTACGCGAGGCCGTTTGAAACGCTAAAATAAGGAACTTCATGAGCCTCGAGCAGGTGGCGAAAAGAGCGCGCGTCTCCACCGCGACCGTCTCCCGTGTGTTGAACGGCCTCGGCGTGGTGAAAAACTCCACCCGCGCGCGCGTGATGAAAGCGATCACCGAACTCAATTACCACCCCAATCTGCACGCGCGGAGCCTCGCCGGCGGGCGCAGCCGGACCATCGGGGTAATCGTCTCCAACCTCGACAATCCCTTCTTCCTGGACATTTATCGGGCCGTCGAAACCGATTGTCACGCTTCCGGCTACGAACTCGTCGTCGCCAATACCCTCTATCGCTCCGAGCAACTCGCGTCGAGCGTCCGGCTGATGATCGGCCGTCGCGTCGCCGGCCTTGCCGTGATCGTCTCGGAAATGAACGACGATATCGTGCGCGAGTTGAGTGAGAGCGCCATCCCGATCGTTTTCTACGATGTCGGGACGCCGGGCGGCAACATCACGAAGATTCGCGTCAACTATCGCCGGGGCATCGAAAAACTGGTCGATTACCTGATAGCGCTCGGCCACCGGGATTTCGGGTTCATCGGCCATCACTCGGTGCTCGCGCCGATTGACGAGCGGCGCCGCGCCGCGTTCGATGCCATCCACGCCGCCTGTCCCGAAGCCAAAGTCCGGTTTGCGGCCGATGCCGACAGCCTCGAAGGCGGCAGCCAGGCGGCGATTGAACTGCTTTCCTCCGGCGCTCCGCCGACCGCGATCATCTGCGTCAACGACCTGATGGCCGTGGGCGCCATGAAGGAGCTTCGCGAACGCGAACTGCGCATCCCGCAGGATGTCTCGATTACGGGATTCGACAACATCAAGCTGGCTGAATTCTGCTGTCCCGCGCTGACCACGGTGAACATCCCGCGCGACACCATCGGGCATCACGTTTTCACGAGCTTGGTTCCGGAATCGACGCCCACCAGCACGCAGGGAAAAGAGCTGATTGTGACCCCGGAACTGATGGTTCGCGATTCCACGGGACCCGCGCGCCGCGCCTAAGCGCTTACACGTAGCGATATTTCGATTTCACTATATACAATCGCTCTCGTTTCGCATAGAATCGTTCAGCGAATGAGTCGAACTTCGGCTGCTCTGCTGGCAGCGCTTTCAGCCCCGTTTTTCCTGGGCGCGCAAGTGAAAACGCAAGTCCCCCCTGTCATCCCGGATGCGAAGCCCGTCACGGTCGAGCACATCAAGGTGCATGGCCAGTCGCTTGAAGGGAACCTCGAAGGCGACGATGTCGATCGCGAGGTGATCGTCTTTCTCCCGCCCGGTTACGAGAAGCAGAAGAACCGCCGCTATCCCGTGGTCTACGCGCTTCATGGTTACTCGATCGGCGCCGAGCAGTGGACCCACGAGATCCATGTTCCGCAGACCATCGAGGGCGCTTTTGCGCAGGGCACGCCGGACATGATCGTGGTTCTGCCGGACGCCAAAACCATCCACAACGGATCGATGTATTCGAGTTCGATGACCACCGGCGATTTCGAGAAATTCATCTCGCACGATCTGGTCGGCTATATCGACGCGCACTATCGCACCATCCCGAAGCGCAGCAGCCGCGGGCTGGTCGGCCATTCGATGGGCGGCTACGGCGCGAGCCGCATCGGCATGAAGCATTCCGATGTGTTCGGCAGCCTTTACATCATGAGCCCGTGCTGCATGGAAGCGCGCGGCGCCGGTCCGGGCCGCGGCGCTGCCGACGCGGAAAAGACTCTGGCGGCCGTGAAGTCCGCCGCCGATTCGGCGAAACTGCCGTTCGGTCTTCGCGCGCAGCTCGCGTCCGCCGCCGCATGGTCGCCCGACCCGAAAAATCCGCCGCTTTATCTCGATCTGCCGATGAAAGATGGCGTCGTGCAGCAGGACGTGCTGGCGAAGTGGGCAGCGAATGCGCCGCTCGCTTTCGTCGATCAGTACATCGACAGTCTGAAGCAGTATCACGGAATCGCGATCGACGTCGGCGACCAGGACGGATTGAAGGCGGGCGCGCAGAAACTGCACGAGATTCTCGACAGCTACGGCGTCCCGAACAGCTTCGAGATCTACCCGGGCACGCACACCAGCGCGGTCGCCGATCGTTTTCAGAATCACGTGATGCCGTTTTTCGGCAAGAATCTGTGTTCCGGCAAGAGTTGCAAGTAAGAGGAGACTCACATGAGATCGCTATTGATCCTTGCGGCGTTGACCTGCGGCGTAAGCCTGGCGCAGGAGTGCAAGCCTTCGGCTCTGAACATTCCGGAGGCGAAGTACCCGTGCATTTACGCCGATAACCGCGTGTTGTTCCGCGTAAACGCGCCGGATGCGCAGAAGGTCAGCGTACGAATCGGCGGCCAGGACTTCGACATGACGAAAGGCCCGGATAATATCTGGAGCGCGACCACCACGCCTCTCGTTGTCGGCTTCCACTACTACACGCTGCACGTGGATGGCGCCATCGTCGCCGATCCTTCGACGATGACGTTCTTCGGCGGCGGATGGGAGAACAGCGGCATTGAAGTTCCGGCGCCGGATGCGGAATTCTACAGCGCCAAAGACGTTCCGCACGGTCATGTGGATCAGCAGCGGTATTTCTCGAAGGTGACCGACAAATGGCGGCGCTGCTTCGTCTACACGCCGCCGGGTTATCAGGCCAGCACGAAGACAAAGTACCCGGTGCTCTATCTGCTTCACGGCTGGGGCGAAGACGAAACCGGCTGGTACCGGCAGGGTCACGTGGACCTGATTATGGATAACCTGATCGCGGCCGGCAAGGCGAAGCCGATGATCATCGTGATGGATAACCTGAACGCGACGAAACCCGGGGAGAGCGCGACGATTTTCGCGGCGCGCGGCATGGTTCCCGCGCCGGCGCCCGCTCCCGTTCCGCCGCCGGCGCCTCCGCAGATGGGCCGCGGACGCGGACCCGCATTTCAACTCTCGACGTTCACCGAAATGATGCTCACCGATCTGATTCCGACGATCGAGCGGACCTATCGCGTCGCGCCCGGCCGCGAAAATCGCGCCATGGCCGGTCTCTCCATGGGCGGCGCGCAGACGTTCTCCAC
Organism: Bryobacterales bacterium; assembly: GCA_027450225.1. GTDB lineage: Bacteria > Acidobacteriota > Terriglobia > Bryobacterales > Bryobacteraceae > BOG-234. The sequence goes on from DAIDJK010000187.1 coordinate 7,888, forward strand.
CGGACTGCAGCATCTGGAAGAGTTCGCGTATCTCGGCGGTTTCAGCGGAAGCTGCGGCGGGCGGGGCGGATTCGATCCAAAGGTATCCTGCGGCGGCGCATTCGCCGACCCGGCGGCGTTCAACAGGAAGGTGAAGGTGCTGTTCCTCGGCATCGGCTCGGTTGAGGGACCGGGCACGAAAAACTTCAGCGAAGCGCTTACGAAGGAAGGCGTTCACAACGTCTATTTCGAATCGCCCGGCACAGCGCACGAATGGCTCACTTGGCGGAGATGCCTCTATGACTTCGCTCCACGGCTGTTTCGATAGCGGTGCGCGCCGGAGTTCTTGACTTCCAATCGGCGCAACTGATAGCATTCGGCGCATTCGCCAATGTTGGTTGCGCCATGTGCAGCGCGGGCGATGGTCGAGGAGGGGTGGGATGGGCAGATTGCGTTTGGTGTTGCTGCTGGTGTTTATCGCCGGCAGCGTATTGGGACAGGTGGAGCGAGCGAGCATCGTCGGGACCATTCGGGACTCGAGCGGCTCGGTGGTTCCCGGCGTCGCGGTAAAGGTCACCAACCAGGGAACGAACACGAGCACGGACCTGCAGACGGATGCGGCGGGTGACTACTCGGCCACGAATCTGACGCCGGGCTCATACACAATCGAGGCGGAGAAGACAGGCTTTACGCGAAAGGTCTTCCGCGACTTCGTGGTGCAGGTGGCGCAGGTGGCCCGCCTCGATATCACGCTCGATGTGGGAGCGGTGGAGCAGACGGTGGAAGTGAGCGCCGAAGCGCCTCTGCTGCAGACGGAGAACGCCGCGGTCGGGCAGGTGATCTCTTCGCAGCCGATTGGCGAACTGCCGTTGAACGGCCGAAACTTCGCGCAACTTGCCATTCTTGCGCCGGGCGTCAGCGGACTCTCCTATGCGCAGACGGGGACAATCAACGCGGGCGCCCGGCCCGACGAGCTTCGCCCTGGCGGCACCACGATCGAGGCGAACGGCGCGCGCGACAGCAGCAATCAGTTGCTGATCGACGGCATCGACAACACGGAGATGATCTCGCAAACCTTCATCGTGCGGCCCACGGTGGATGGACTGCAGGAATTCAAAGTACTGACGAATAACGCCGGCGCCGAGTTTGGGCGCGCGGGCGGCGCAGTGGCGATTACGAGCACGAAATCGGGGACGAACGATGTGCACGGCTCCCTGTTCGAGTTTCTGCGCAATTCGGATCTCGATGCGAAAAACTTCTTCGACCGCCCGAATCCGTACCCGATTCCTGAGTACCGCCTGAACGATTTCGGAGCGACGATCGGTGGGCCGATTATCAGGAACCGGACATTCTTCTTCGTGGATTACGAAGGAACGCGCGAGGCGCAGGGACAGACGGTGGTAGTCAGCGTGCCGACCGCGGCGATGAAAGCCGGGAACTTCCAGGGTGCGACAGCGGGCGGCATCTTCGATCCGCTCACCACCACGCCCTCAGGGAATAACTATGCCCGGCAACCGTTCCCGGGCAACATCACTCCGGCTTCGCGCTTCGATCCGATCGCGGCGCAGATCGTCGCTCTTTACCCGGCGCCGCAGACCGGGGCGCTCGCAAACAACTACGTAGCGAGCCCGATTAAAGAGAGCACGACGGATCGCGGCGACGTCCGCATCGATCATCAGATCTCGCAAAACCAGACGCTGTTCGGGCGCTACTCCGCCGATTCATCGCGTCTGATTATTCCGGACACGTTCAATAAGGTGATCGGCGGAAACGAGAGTTCATTCGCCGGTCCCGACACTATCCTCGGGCAGAACATGGTGGCGGGTTACAACAATATCGTCAGCCCGAATGTCGTGGCGGAATACCGGCTGGGCTTCACCAAATTCAAAAACTTTCTGCTTCCGACGAATCTGAGCGCGCCGGTGTGGGGAACGATTCCGGGCCGCGAAACCACGGATCCCTTTCAGCCAAGCGCGCCGATCATCAGCCCATCCGGATACGCCGGCTTAGGCAATGCGCGCTCCGACCCGCTGATCCGCCGCGAGCACATGATCGAGAATATTGGCGACGTGTCGGTGCAGCGTGGAAGCCACAACTTCAAGTTCGGCGTGGATGCGCGGCACCGCGAGATCAGCGAGACGGCCAGCCCCCCGGGACAGAGCGCGTTCGGGCGCTTCAACTTCGACGGCTCTTTTACGAACAACCCGCTTTCGCCCAACGGCACGGGGAACTCGATTGCGTCCATGTTGCTGGGCTTTCCATCAACGACGGTCCGGGATCTGTTCATTCCGGAGGTGGCGCATGTGTTCACGAACGAGACCAATTTCTATGTTCGCGATGAGTGGCGCGCCACCAAAAGCCTGACGCTGAATCTCGGCGTGCATTACGAGATCAATACGCCGTTTCGCGAGGCGAACAATTACTGGGCGAACGTGGACCCGGTGACGGGCGCGCTGCTGCTGGCGGGAAAGAATGGCGTTTCGAATACCGCAAACGTGCGGACCGACTATTCGGCGATTGGTCCTCGCGTCGGCTTCGCGTATCAGTTGAACGACAAAACCGTGATGCGCGGCGGCTATGGCATTTTCTACGATCCGCAGGGCAATGCGGGAACAACCATTCGCCAGGAACGGCAGTTCCCGTTCGATCTGATTTACAGCCTCACGCCGGGTTCTCTGTTTCCCGGCAACACGGTCTCTCAGGGGTTCATCACGCTGTCGCAGATCGAGCCGCTGAACCTGAACAATCCGTTCGGCTCGCTGAAGGCGATTGCGTTCGATTTTCGCAACGCGTCGATTCAGCAGTTCAACTACGGCATCCAGCGGCAGATCACGAGCAGTTCGGTGATCACGGTGACCTATGTAGGCACACTGGGAAGGCATCTGACGTGGACCATGCCGATCGATCAGCCCGCCCCGGGGCCGGGCAATATACAGGCGCGGCGCCCATTCAACGCGTTGTATCCCAAGGTGACCTCGATCAGCTATCTGGAATCGGCCGGCAATTCGGAATTCGAATCGCTGCAGACCGTGTTCGAGAAACGCATGGGACACGGGTTGTACTTCAACGCGAATTGGGTCTGGTCCCACAGCCTGGATAACGCGCCGTACGATGGCGGGGCGGACGGACCGGTTCCGCAGAATCCGCTGAACCGCCGCGCGGACTGGGCCAGTTCGAACAACGATGTCCGGCACCGGCTGAATGTGTACGCCACGTATGAACTGCCGTTCGGACCGGGGAAGCGGTTCAGCAGCGGGTCCTCGGCATTCAATCGCTACGTAGTGGGCGGCTGGCAGGTGGACGGCATCACGGTGATGCAAAGCGGGCAGCCGTTTACGGTGACTACCGCCTCCGCGCCGACCAACACCGGACAATCGGGACGCGCCGATGTTGTCTCCGGAACCCCGAATTACCCGGCGAATCAAGGGCCGAGCCTGTGGTTCAACCCGGCGGCGATTACAACGCCCCAACCGTATAACTGGGGCGACTCCGGGCGCAACATCCTGACGGGGCCGAGAGCGATCAATTTCGATTTCACGGCGGAGAAGAAATTCCTTTTCTCGGAGACCAAACAGCTCTGGTTCCGCTCGGAGTTCTTCAATGCCTTCAACCATCCACAGTTCGCGTTGCCGGCGAGTACGATCGGATCGACCGGCGTAGGGACGATTTCCGCCACGGCGCGGCCGTCGCGGCAAATTCAGTTTGCATTGAAGCTTTTGTTCTGAAGTCGAGGCCGGAAAGGCCTCTGTTTTGAAGTGGAGGCCGCGGCCTCCAGGCAGTACGTCAACATGAATCACATCACCACGCAAAGACGAGCACGCCTGCGGATGCGAATTGCGCCGCAGGCCGCGGTCGCGGGAGGCAATTCTTCCGCGCTGGAAATCAGAGAGATCCGGCATTATCCCCTGCGGGAGCCGGTTTCGGGCATCCGTTATTCGCTGCTGCGGGTAAGCACGCGATCCGGGCTGGTGGGCTGGGGAGAATGCGCGTACGACGCGAACGCGAATTTCAAGGCGCTCGAATCGGGGTGGGTGGGCAAGCCCGCAAACACCTACGCGACAATTCCTCCGGGCACGCCGTTTCGCGCCGCGCTGGATATTGCAATGCTCGACATTCTGGGCAAAGCGGCGAATGCTCCCGTGTACCGGATTCTGGGCGGACCGACAAGGGCGAAGGTGAGGGCGTACAGTTCCTCGAACAGCGGGGAGTTCCCGGTTACGGTGATCGATGTTCCGGCGCCGGTGTGGAGGAACCAGGGCAAGGCGTACCAGAACAGGGTTCTCGAGCTGGTGAAAGCCGTACCTGCCGACCGGGATTTCGTGCTGGCCGGCAATGGCGCGCTCACGCCGGGCGATGCCGCTTCGGTGGCGCGGACAGTGGAATCGTTATATCCGCTGTGGTTCGACGAGCCATGCGTGCACTCCAACCTCGATTCGGTGCGGAAGGTGAGCGGCGAAACGGTTGTGCCGCTCGGGTTCGGCGCGGGCATCGACGATCCCGGCGTGTTTCAGGCGCTGCTGCGCGAGGGGCTGATCGATTGCGTGCGGCCGGAGATCGGCATCTTCGGGATCAGCGGCGCGAGGCGCGTGGCGGCGCTGGCCGAACCTTATTATGTAGCGGTCGCGCCGAAACCGAGCGGGGGACCGGTGGGTACCGCGGCCGCGATTCATCTGGCCGCCAGCATCCCCAACTTTTTCATCCAGCAGGTCCCGATCGGCGCCGCGGAGCAGGATCGGGCGATGCGCCACGAGATTGTACCGGAGGCGATCGAAACGAGCCATGGTGGATTTTTGCAACTGACGAAGACGCCGGGCCTCGGCATCACGGTGAACGAAGCCGCACTGGAGAAATACCATGCGTCGTAGAAATTTCCTCGCGCTCGGCTCCGCCGGCATTGCGATGGCGGGAACGTCGAAACGCCGTCCTGCCCTGGATATCGACTGCGGCTGCGCCCTTGAACCGCAGGCAGGCCCGGCCCAGGGACGCGGCCGCGGCATGATGGCGCAAGACCCGTTTGCGGCTTTCAAGGATGTGCAATCCGGCCTGAAGATCACGGGCATGAAAGTCTTCGGAGTTTCATTCAGCCCAACTTCGGACCGGCCGTACGTATTCGTGAAGCTGGAAACGAACCAGGGCATCATCGGGTGGGGTGAAGGAACGCTCGAAGGCAAGGCCGGCGCGGTGATGGCCTGCATCAACGACTTCAGGGACTTCCTCATCGGCGCCGATCCAATGCAGGTGGAACACATCTGGCAATCGATGTATGTCCACTCGTTCTATCGCGCCGGTCCGGTGATCGGCTCGGCAATCTCGGGAATCGACCAGGCGCTGTGGGATCTTCGCGGGAAATTTCTGGGCATGCCCGTATACAAGCTGCTCGGCGGGCCTTTCGATGCGAGAGGCGTACGCGGTTATTACCACGTGGATGGCGCCACGCACGACCAACTGGTCGAGATCCGGAAGTCGGCCGGGGAGCAGGGCATCACCTGCGTGAAGGGCGGCATTCCGGGCTATTACGAGTGGCTGGAACGGCGGCCGAAGATCGACCGGGCCATCAAATCGATGCAGATGATGCGCGAAGCGCTGGGTCCCGATATCGACATTGCGATCGATTTCCACGCCAAGACCAGCCCCGCGGTAGCGTCCGAAATCATCAAGCAGGTGGAACCGTTGAACCTGCTGTGGGTGGAGGAGCCATGTCCGCCGGAGAATGTGCAGGCGATGGCGAAGATTTCGCGGCGCTCGACAACGCCCATTGCGACGGGCGAGCGGCTGATCGCATCCTACGGCGTTCGCGAGATTGTGGAGATGGGAGTGGTGGACATTCTGCAAACCGATATCAACCACGTAGGCGGAGTGACCGGATTGTGGAAGGCCGCGGCCACGGCGGACGTGTCCTCCATTTCGATGGCGCCGCATGCGTGCGAAGGGCCGATCGGCGGTCTCGCCACGATTCATGTGGACGCGGCCATGCCGAACTTCCTGGTGCAGGAGATCTGCGGCTTCGTGAAGGAAACGGAGATCAACAGGATCTGGAACGAGTGGTTCGGATTTCCCGCGATGCGCATGGTGGATGGCCGGTTCCCTCTCTCGGACAAGCCGGGTCTGGGGTTTGAGTTGTCTGAAGCGAGTCTGGCGAAATATCCGTTCACGGGTACGCACCCGATGGCGCGGGTATTCGCGGAAGACGGCTCGGTGGTCGAGTGGTAGCCGTCGCCGTTATTTGTTGACGCACAAACGCGCCGCCCAGGTGGCGGCCTGTGCGCTGTCTTATTAAAACGCGCACAATGTGCCGCCCGAGTGGCGGCCTGTGCGCTGTCTTATTAAAAACGCGCACCACGTGCCGCCCGAGTGGCGGCCTGTGCGCTCAGATCGCCTGTTGACCGGTGGAGCCCGTGGTGCGGAGAGCGCGGATATCGCGCATTGGCGGCTGGCCGAAGAGGCGGCTGTATTCGCGGGTGAACTGGCTGGGGCTCTCATACCCAACTTCGAGAGCGGCGGTGGCGGCTTCCACGCCTTCGATGAGCATGCGGCCGCGCGCGGCCTGCAACCGAAGCTGCTTCTGATATTGAAGCGGGCTCATGGCTGTGAGGGAGCGGAAGTGGTGATGCAAGGTCGACACGCCCATGCCGGCGAGATCGGCCAGATGCTCAACCCGCAGCGGCCTGGCGTAGTTGGCGCGAATCCACGCGACGGCTTTCGCGGTGCGGTTGCTCTGATCTCCGGCGGTGGCGACCGCGCGGAGACGAGCGCCCTCGGGGCCCGAGAGAATGCGATAGATGATCTCGCGCTGGATCAGGCTGCCGAGGAAAACGGCATCGCGGGGAGTATCCAGGAGCGCGACGAGTCTGCAGCAGGCGTCGAGAAATTCCGGCGTGATTTCCCCGGTGATCATGGCGGGGCTGCCGGCCTCGATCTGCGGCGCCGGAATATCGCCGCGACTCAGGATCTCGCGCACGAGCGGCAGTTCGATCCTGAGCGACATGGCGAGGCAAGGCGACTCTTCGCTGGCTTCGACGATCTGGCTGACGATCGGCAGATCGAGTGAAGTGAGCAGATAACGCGAGGAGCCGTAGAGGAAAGTTCTGCGGCCAAGATCGACGCGTTTCAGACCCTGAGCGATGACCGTGACGCCGGGCTCATACGTGACGGAGCAGGGCGCGGTGGGCGCGTTTCTGCGGTGCAGGGTGAGACCGGGAATATCCGTCAGACACTTTTCCGCGGAGCCGACGCGTGCGGCAATGCGGAGCGCCAGCTCAGCGCGAAGATCCTGTGCGCGCGGCCTGTGCGCATTGGCGGGAAGTGTTGTGGCGGCCATCTCAGTTCCTTTTCCACAGTAGCGCGCAAAATCGCGGATTGCGCCGGGACCGGCAGGATCAGGCAAGAGATCGGAAGGATCGGGATACCAGCTCCGCGCCTCGCGCCGGTAAGGTGGAGTTGATGCAGAAACGCAAACTCGGCGGCCTCGAAGTATCCGCGATCGGTCTGGGATGCATGGGGATGAGCTTCTCCTATGGTCCGCCAAAAGACAAGCAGGAGATGATCTCGCTGATTCACCTGGCGGTGGAGCGCGGGGTCACGTTCTTCGATACGGCGGAGGTTTATGGGCCGTACACGAACGAGGAACTGGTGGGTCAGGCGCTGGCGCCTTTTCGAAAAGACGTGGTGATTGCGACCAAGTTCGGATTCCAGCTGAAGCCGGATGGAACGCCGGGCTGGGTGGGACTGAACAGCCGTCCGGAACATATCCGGCAGGCGGTGGAAGGGTCGTTGAAGCGGCTGAAGACCGACGTGATCGATCTTTATTATCAGCATCGCGTGGACCCGGAGGTTCCGATCGAGGAGGTTGCCGGGGCGGTGAAGGATTTGATCCGCCAGGGCAAGGTGAAACACTTCGGGCTTTCCGAAGCGGGGGTGCAGACGATCCGGCGGGCGCACGCGGTGCAACCGGTATCCGCACTGCAGAATGAATACTCGCTCTGGTGGCGGCGGCCGGAGCAGGAGGTGATCCCGGCCGCCGAGGAACTCGGCATCGGATTCGTCCCGTACAGCCCGCTCGGCAAAGGTTTCCTCACGGGCAGGATTGACGCGAGCACATCCTTTGACAGCTCGGACTTCCGGAGCACCCTGCCTCGATTTACGCCGGAAGCACGGAAGGCAAATCAGGCGCTTGTGGATTTCGTTTCGGCGGTCGGGCGGGCGAAGAACGCGACGCCGGCTCAGATTGCGCTGGCGTGGGTTCTCGCACAGAAGACGTGGATGGCTCCGATACCCGGAACGACGAACGCTTCGCGGCTTGAGGAAAACCTGGGGGCGGAATCGATCGAACTTACTCCGGAGGATTTAAGTGAGATTAACAGCCGGGCTTCGGCCATTCGGGTGGAGGGCGCCCGTTACCCGGAACACCTGGAACAAATGACCGGGCGGTGATGCATCCTCGCCCACCGGCGGCCGAGGCCAATCGCCGCGCCCCACCCTAACCTGAAGCAGGTATCGGCCCCGGGAATCGCCTCTGTCGGGGTATTTCGCACTGCTCCGAATTGCAGCGGGATGCCCCGTGGCATGAATTTGTAACCGTTACCGGCTCCGGTGGTTCTATACAGTTTGCGTTACGAGAGGCGTTAAGCCGCAGACTACATGCCAGCGGAAACTGTGTGCGAGTTGTCGATCGAGGAGAAGCGGGCTGAACTGAGCGCCATCCTCGAATCAAAGGAGTTTGGCCGTTCGCCGGCGCTTGCGCGCCTGCTTGAGTACCTTTGTACAAAAACGTTCAACGGCCAGGATCACGAGATCAAGGAATTCAGCATCGCCACGGAGGTGTTTGGCCGTGGCGAGGACTTCAGCGAGAAACGCGATTCCCTGGTCCGGGTGGAGGTTCACCGGCTTCGGAAGAAGTTGCAGAGCTACTACGAAAAGGAAGGCGCCAGCCGGCCCGTCCGGATCGTGATTCGGCCCGGAAATTATCAACCTGATTTCGACCGGGCGCCGGAAGCCGCGGCTCCGGCCGAGAATCACAAGCCGGCCGAGTTGGATCCGCACAGATTGCCGGAGCCGCCGGCAGACATCACAGGGAAGCGCGAGGGCGGCATTGCTCCGGGAAAGCGGAATCTGTGGATTGCGGCGTTCGCGGCTGCGATTCTGATCGTGGCGATTGTTCTTGCCCATCGCCAGCAACGAATCCGGGCAGAAGGCGAGGATGCGCCGGGAGCCGCGGCGATCAATGCCCATCAACCGCTGGCGGCAAACCCATCAGGGGTGGTCCGGATTCTGGCGGGTTCCACAGCGCCTGAGTCCTTCGACCGGTTTGGCGAGGCCTGGGGTCCGGACAGGTTCTATTCCGGCGGATCCAGTAACGTTCTGAAATTCGGAGACCAGCAGCGATCCGTACGACACCCGGCGATTGCGGGCGCGGACGACCAGACCGCATTCCGCACGTTTCGCAGCGGCGCGTTCTCATACGCCATCCCACTGGCGCGCGCGAACTACGAGATGCGGCTGTATTTCTCCGAGGTAGTCTTTGGGTCCGGAGACAATGGAGACGGCGCCGAGAACCAGCGCGTGTTCGACGTGGTGATGAATGGAAAGACCATTCTTCCGTTCCACGATATCTATTCGGACGCGGGCGGACCGGATCTGGCGGACGTGCACGTGTTCGAGAACGTCGCCCCTGCCGCGGACGGCCGGTTGCATCTGGATTTTCGGCCGCTGCGGGAAGGCGCATGGCTGAACGCGATCGAGCTGATTCCGAACGCTGCCGGCAAGCCCCGACCGGTGAGGATTGTCGCGCAAAATGAGAATTATGCGGATTCGCGCGGCGTATTGTGGCAAAGCGACCGGTATTTCGTCGGAGGCCGGAATACGTCAGACGGCAAGACTGTTTCCGGAGTGGCCGATCCGGACCTGTTTTCGGCGGTGCGGTACGGACATTTTTCCTATCGCATTCCCGTTGCGCCGGGCCGGTACACGCTGCGGCTGTACTTCGCAGAAACGTTTTTCGGACCGGGCAACCGTGGTCAGGGCGGGATCGGCAGCCGGCTGTTCAACGTCTATTGCGCCGGCGCCGAAATCCTCCGCAACTTCGACATATTTGGCGAGGCCGGGGAGAACCGGGAAATTGTGAAAACTTTTCGCGGTATCACGCCGAACCCGGCGGGTCGCGTTGATGTCACATTTGAGCCCGTAACGAACTATGCGGTGCTGAATGCCCTCGAACTCGAGCCGGAAGACGCCTCCGGCGGACGTTAACTCCGCGGTTGCTCCCGTGTAACGCGGGCCGCGGTGTTAAATGCCGCCCGCTGGCAGTAATGCTTTTCCATTAACCGTTTGTGGTGGCATAACGGCTCGCAGACTGCATAAACTGCCCTCAGCATCGGGTGGGCAACGGGTTGCTTCAGGGTAAATCCGCGTTGCAGAAAGCATTGGATAGCAGCAGCGGCGCGGAGCGCAGCTCGAATAACCATGTTTGGTGTTGTCTCAGGCGGAGCGCACGGTTGCGCGCGCGGGAACACGCGCGTCTGCGTACGGGTCCGCCGCCCCGATGAACCGACTCAGCGTTTGAGGAAGACACCAAAATGCCAACAGACTGGTTTCACCAGAAAGCCGGGCCACGAGCCTGGCGAATTTGTCATCGGGCGGCCCCGCTGCTGCTCGCATCTCTGCTCATTGGCTCCGCGTTCGCGCAGAGCACCAACTCAGCCGACGTTCGCGGCACAGTAACCGACCCCACGGGAAGCGTGATTCCGGGCGTAGCCGTGGACGTGCTGAATACGGATACGGGCGTTGCCCGGCAGTTGACCACGAATGCAAGCGGCGTCTACGACGCGGTTTCGATCCTGCCCGGCCATTATCAACTCACCTTCACCAAGGAGGGTTTTCAGAAATTCGTGCGCAGCGGCGTCACTCTTGAAGTCGGCGCCGTAACCGTCAACGCGCAGTTGCAGGTGGGCACGTCACAGCAGGAGATCTCTGTGAACGAGCAGGCCCCCCTGCTGCATACCGACACGGCGGAGCAGAGTTCCACACTCGAATCCCAGAGCATGCAGGAAATGCCGAACGTATCGCGCGACTGGGCGAACTTCATCAAGATCATTCCGGGAGCATCTGCGCAGGGAACAAATTCGGGTAGTCCCGGGACGACGCTTTCGATCAACGGAACGATGCCGAATTACGACAACTTCCTGGCGGATGGCGCATCGGTAACGCTTCCGCACAGCGCGAATGTGAACGACAACACTTTCGAAAGCATCGCGGAAGTTCAAGTGAGCACTTCGACGTTTACCGCCCAGTACGGAACCGGCGCGGCCGTTTTCAACCAGATCAGCAAGAGCGGTACGAACCAGTTCCATGGCTCCGCCTACGAGTTCCTGCAAAACAACTTCTTCAATGCACGGAGCTTCTTCGCTCCTTCGGTGCCCATCAAGCGCTATGACATGTTCGGCGGTTCGGTCGGCGGCCCCATCAAGAAGGACAAGCTGTTCTTCTTCTTCAACCCCGAAAAGATCATCAACAACAGCGTCTCCTATCCGTACTACAACTTCCCGACGACGGATATGAGGTCCGGTAACTTTTCGAATGCGATCTTCCCGACGATTTACGATCCGGCCTCTCTGAATACCGCCACGAAGACGCGTACGCCGTTCCCCGGTAATGCGATTCCACAAAGCCGGCTCGATCGGCTTGCGCTGGCCATGCAGAGTTACTTCCCGACGCCGAATCTCGGTGGCTACGTCAACAACTATCAGATCCCGCTGCCCTCTACCAATCCCCAGCTCCGCTGGTTCGGCCGCATCGATTACAACCCCACTGCAAACAACCGCGTGACGTTCTCGATCATGCAGCAGAATTTCCCGAGCTTCGGCCAGGCGCCGGCGTGCCCTGTGAATTGCTATACGGGCGACACCGACTGGTACGATTCGCAGCTGACCGACGTATGGAGCCTCACCCCGAATACCGTGAACGAATTTCGGTTCGGGTTCACACGCCAGGGCAACTGGTACACGCCGCAGAGTCTGGGGCAAAACTATCCGCAGAAGCTCGGCTGGACCTACGCGGAAGCCAACCTCTTTCCGACGATCACCATCAACGGCATCGCCAACACCGGTTTGAACCCGGGACCCGCTTCCATCTACGCGGAAAACTCGTTCGATCCGTCCGATACCATCACGATGATCCGCGGCAAGCACATTCTGCACTTCGGCGCCGAAGTCCTGTACATGGAGGACAACGATACGCCATGGGGAAATACCTACTCGGGACAATTCACGTTCAGCGGCGTCTTCACGCAGCAGGGACCGTTTAATTCGAATGGCCCGTTGGGCGGTGGAACGAACTGTGTGGGCCCCACACAAGCCTGCAAATCCGGCCTTGGCTATGCCGACTTCCTGCTGGGACAGGTGGACAGCTGGAACGCGGTTCACAGTCCGATCATTGCGATGCGGCAGATACAGCCGCAGTTCTTCGTTCAGGACGATTACAAAGTCAGCCCGACCCTGACCTTGAACCTCGGCCTGCGGTATCAGATTATGGGCGGCTGGTATGAGCTTCATAATCGCCTTGGCGAGTTCGATCCCAACCTGACCAACCCGGTAACCAACACCCCGGGAGCCATGTGGTTTGCCGGCCAGAATGGGCGTAATTCGGTAGAGAAGCCGAATTACAACATATGGCTGCCGAGGGTCGGCTTCGCCTGGAATGGCATGAAGAACACGGTTATCCGCGGCGGCTTCGGCGTCTACAGCTATATGTGGAGCGAAGACACTTATGTGGCGGGAGCGGAAGGCTTTGGCGCCAACTCCAGCGGATCACTGGCCGAGACAGCGCAGACGCAACCGGTATTCACCCTTTCCAATCCCAATCCGCCGCTGAACTACGTGAGCGCTTCGACCAATCCAGGAGCGTACAACGGTCACAGCGTGAATTACTATCCGTACAACACGCCTGTAGCGAAGAACTACCAGTGGTCGTTGAGCATCGAGCGGCAATTGCCGCACGATATGGTGGTTTCCGCCGCTTATGTAGGTAACCACGTGACGAACCTGTCCAATCCGGTAGACTTCAACCAGGTGCCATACACGCTGGTGGGCACCAGTTCGAATCCGCAGTCGCTCCGGCCGTTCCCGCAGTATCAGACGATCAGCGCGAATCTGTTCAACGCTCTTTCGAACTACGATTCGGCGCAGTTCACCATCAAGAAACGGTTTTCGAACGGCCTGTCGTTCGACGCCAATTACACCCGGTCGAAGTTCCTCAGCACGCAGGACTCTTCGGGCTGGGGCGGTAACGGGGGCGCGCAGCCTTACCAGATCGCGAGCCTGCCCGGTATCAACTACGGCCTTTCCAATTTCGACCGTCCGAATATGTTCACCGGCGACGTGGTTTATCAGTTGCCCGTCGGCGTGGGCCGCAGATGGCTGGCGCATACCAACGCGCTGGTGGACGGCGTCCTTGGAGGCTGGCAGGCTTCCGCGATCTACACGGCCGAATCCGGCACGCCGTTCACGGCAACCATGGGTACGGCGAACAACAGTGGCCTGATTACCGGCAGCTGGTATCCGAACCTGGTTGGCGACCCGTATCTGTCGAATCCGGGGATTCACGAATGGTTTAATCCGGCGGCGTTCGGGCAGCCGGCCGCGTTCACGTTCGGTAACGAGGGCAGAAATATCCTGCGCGGTCCGCGTCTCATCGACGTGGACTTCTCGCTCGGCAAGAACTTCGCGTTCCCGATCTTTAGCGAGAAAGCGAATCTGCAGATCCGATTCGACGCGACGAACATTATGAATCATCCGAGCTTCGCCAACCCGAATGCCAGCATCGGTACGCCGAACGCGGGCATCATTACCGCGACCACGGTGAACGGCCGCACGCTGCAGTTGGGCGCGCGTTTCTCGTTCTGATCCAACCCGCTCATGCCCCGGGAGGCTGCTTCGGCGGCCTTCCGGGGCTTTTTGTTTCTACAATGAAGGCAGCTCCATCCTCATGAATTTTCTGTTTCGGGCGGCCTTCGCTCTCACCGTTGTTTCCGCATTCGCCGCCGAACCTCCCTCGAGCGCAGACCAGATCCGCCGGCACCTGGAGGCGGCGCAGCAGGCCTTGCGCGCCAACCAGCCCGCGAAGGCGATTCCTGAATACGAGGCGGTCGTCAAACTCGATCCGCGCAATCTGGATGCTCAGGTCAACCTGGGCACTCTGCTGTTCTTCACCGGTGATTATGCGCAAGCCGCGCCAGTGCTTCGCGGGGCTGTTGCGCGAAAGCCCGATCTCTGGAAGACGGTTGCCCTGCTGGGCATGAGTGAGAAGCGCGTGGGTGATGCGCACGCCCAGACGGATCTGGAGTCCGCGTTTGAACATTTGACGGACGACAAGATCCGGGTACAGACGGGACTCGAGCTGATTGAGGTCTGCTATGGCGCAGGCGATCTCAACAAAGCCGCGAGTGTCGCCGGGGTGCTGCGGCAGCTCCGCCCGGCCGACCCCGAAATCCTCTATACCGCGCATCGAATCTACGCGGACCTGGCGGATGAGACCACCCTCGCGCTTGTAATGGCCGCCCCTGATTCCGCCCGCATGCATCAGATCATGGGCCAGGAACTGGCGCGGCACGGGCAGACCGAAGCCGCGATCGCGCAATACCGGCAGGCGCTGAAGGTCGGGCCGCAAACCCCCGGTCTGCATTTCGAATTAGCCGAGTTGCTGGCGCAATCGGGAGCGAAAGCGGATCAGGCGCAGGTGGAGCAGGAATATCAGGCGGCGCTGGCGGCAAATCCGACGGATGAGAAGTCGGAATGCCGGCTGGGCGATCTGGCGTTTCGGGCCTCGAATCTGAAGGCCGCGCTCGATCATTTCACGCGCGCCGTCAGCCTCGCGCCGGACGATGCGGAAGCGAACCTTGGGCTGGGCAAGACGCTGCTTTCGATGCACGAGCCCGCAAAAGCCATGCCGCTGCTGGAGCGCGCGGTGAAGGACGATCCAACAAACGCGGTGGCGCATTATCGCCTGGGCATCGCGTACCGTTCGGCGGGCAAGCCGCAGGATGCCGCGCGGGAGCTTGCCGAGTTTCAGAAGCTGAAGGCGCTCCGGGAGAAACTGGGCGATGTCTACAAAGGCATGATGATGAAGCCCGGCGGCCACGACGCGGCCCCGGACGCCGATGCGCCGATGTAACGACTAGGACTTTTCCGGCTCGCGAACCTTCAGAATCTGATTCGCTTTTACGTTCTTCATTTGCTGGCGCGCGCCGCTGGGCCAGCGGATTTCAAGGTCAGCGGTTTCCGCGGCGCCGAGACCGAAGTGCAGGCGAGGATCGTTGCAGGAATAGAAGCTCGATTGCGCCATTACTTCCTGCGCCTGCCGCTTATCGCCATAGGAGCAGGTAACGCGCGCGCCGATCGCGCTGCGGTTCGACTGCGTTCCTTCGAGCTTCAGCTTCAACCAGCGATGATCCCCGCGCATATCGTTGCGCAGCAATGAGGGAGTCTCGTTGAGATTGACCACCAGAATGTCGATATCGCCGTCATTATCGAAATCGCCGAATGCGCAGCCGCGGCTGCAATGCGTGGCTGAGATGCCGGGACCGCCTTCGTCCAGCAGTTCTTCAAACCTGCCGTTACCAAGATTGCGGAAGATGACCCGCGGGGTCTTGAGCGGATAATCGGGGTGCTTCCTCTCGACTTCCGGATAAACATTGCCGGTTACATAGAACAGATCGGGATTGCCGTCGTTGTCCAGATCAACTATGCCCGCACCCCAGTTCACGTAGCGCGTTTCAACGCCCAGTCCGGCGGCAATCGTCTGGTCGTCGAAATAACCTTTGCCGCTGTTCACGTAGAGGACGTTCGTGTCGTCCATGAAGTGGGTCTTGAAGATGTCGAGATAGCCGTCGAGATTCACGTCCCCGACGCCCACGCCCATGCCCGCCTGCTCGGCGCCATCATCGCTGAGCGAGCATCCGGCGGTGAGGCCGATCTCTTCGAATGTGCCGTCGTGTTTGTTGCGGAAAAGCAGGCTCGGCGTCGAGTCGCAGGCGACATAGATATCGGGCCAGCCGTCGTTATCGTAATCGGCGGCGGCTACCGTCATTCCATAGCCGGGACGCACGCGCGAAATGCCTGCCTCACGGGTCACGTCAGTGAAGTTGCCCCGGCCGTCGTTGCGGTAAAGCGTGTGGTGAGAGAAGGGCAGGCCGCGCGGGCCGCAATTCACAGGTACGCCGCGCCAGGTGCACATAGCGCTCGAACCCGGTTTGGGAGCGTGCGCGAGATCGAACTGCAGATAATTCGAGACGAAGAGATCGAGATGGCCGTCGCGGTTGTAATCGACGAACGAACATCCCGAGCCCCAGCGATCGCCTTCTTCGAGCAGCCCGGCCTCTTTCGTGACATCCGTGAATGTGCCGTTGCCGTTGTTGCGATAGAGGTAATTGCGTCCGTAAGCCGCAATGAAGATGTCGTCAAAACCGTCGTTGTCGTAGTCGGCGATGGTTACGCCGGACGACCACATGGTGCGCAGCAGGCCGGCTTTTTCAGTAACATCCGTGAACGTGCCGTCGCGATTGTTCTTATACAGACGATTGCTCGCGCCTTCACTCGATCCCGCGGCGCGCGAACCGCTCAGCACGAGCAGATCCATCCAGCCATCGTTGTCGTAGTCGATAAACGCGCAGCCGCAGCCCACGGTCTCGATGATGTAGTCTTTGTGGTCCTGCGGGCCGTAGATGGTGGGGAAGCGCAGTCCCGCCTGCGCGGCGACATCGGTGAAGCGCGCGTTGAATGGTATGCCGGAGGGCTTCGATCGTGGCCGCGCCTGCACATTGCGAGACGCAGCGCCCTGCCCGCGTAAAAAAGGCGCCGCCAGAAGTCCCATGAACTCCCGGCGGCGGAAAGAGAAAGGCATTAAAAAGGTGCTTGCTGTTATGGACGAGCGGTTGCTTCCTGATGTTGCGCCGAATCGAGCGCGTAGGCGATCACACTGTCGCCGGTTACCGGATTGTTGAAGAAGCCGCCACCGGTTGCCGTGATCACCACGTATTGCTTTCCGTCGCGGCCCTGATATGTAATCGGCGTGGCTTCCGCGGCGCCCGGAAGTTTTACGGTCCAGAGCTCTTTGCCTGTCTTCGCATCGAAAGCGCGAAAACGGGCGTCATCGGTTGCGCCCACGAATATCACCCCGCCGGCCGTTACGATCGTTCCGCCGTTGCCCGGGCGTCCCGTATTCTGCTTGCCTTCCGGAAGGCTGTCCGTTACGCCCAGCGGCACTTTCCACGCGATCTCGCCGGTGTTCACGTTCACCGCCTCAAGTTCGCCCCATGGCGGCTGCTGGCACGGCAGTTGTTGCGAGGTGGGCCCCTTCACGCTGAAGCGGCCACCGCCGGGAATGCCCTCATACGGGCCGTTGGGATCGACGCGATTTCCCTGGCCGGCCGCCATCGCCGGTCCATTTTTCGGATCGTGATCGCGAAGTCCGGACATCTGGCCAAGCTCATTCACGTTCGCGATCAGATATCCGAGCTGTGGATCGAACGACATTCCGCCCCAGTTCACGCCGCCGTGATTGCCGGGGAACTGGACCCGCAGATGGTTGTAACTGGGCGGCAGGAACGGGCCACCGACCTCAACGCCTTCCAGCAGTTTCCTGCAGGCGGCTTCGAGTTCCGGCGTCACCGTCGCGACTTCATCCTTGCTGAAGGTCATGCGCGCCAGCGGCGGCGGCTTGACGGGAAACGGCTGTGTCTTCGACGTGTGTTCGAGCGGTAATTCGCTTTGCGGCACGGGCCGTTCCTCCACGCCGTAAATCGGCTTGCCCGTCACGCGGTTCAGAATAAACGCCATGCCGACCTTATCCATCGCAACCACGGCCGGAATCGTCCTGCCGCCGTGCTTCACATCGATCAGGATGGGCGCGCCCGTGAGATCGGCGTCCCAGATGTCGTGATGCACCACCTGAAAATGCCAGAGATATTTGCCGGTGTTCGCATCGGCTGCCACCAGGCTGGTGCTGAAGAGGTTGTTGCCCGCGCGATCGCCGCCGTACTGATCGACGGACGGCGCGCCGAACGGCATGTAAACGATGCCGCGCTGCTGATCCACCGTGAGGAAACCCCATACGTTGACGCCCGAGCGATTTTTCCAGCTGTCGCCGGCCCATGTGTCGTGGTATTTTTCGCCGGGCTGCGGGATGGAATGGAATGTCCAGACCAGCTTGCCCGTATGCATATCCCAAGCGCGAATATCGCCGGCGGGACCGTGCGGCGGGTTTTCCTGCGTGGTGCCTCCGGTGATCACCAGGTTCTTGTAAACGATCGGCGGACCCGTCAGCCCGTTGCGGCCGGGAAGACCATGCATGATGGCGTCCGTGTTCAGATTCACAACGCCGTTATCGCCGAAATTGTTGTTCGGCTTGCCGGTCTTCGCATCCACGGAATACAGCTTGCCGTCGCTTGAACCGAAAACGATTTGCGCCGGAGTATTCGCATCGCCCGCCCAGAATTCGACGCCGCGAGTCCCCGGATTTCCCGAAGGCAGCTTGAATGCCCACAGTTCGTTGCCCGTAACCGGATCCACCGCCACCACGCGCTGATAGGGCGTGGCCATATACATGATCCCGTCCCGCACAAGCGGCGTGTCGCCCGAAGGACGGAAGCCGGAGCCGAACATGCCGCGTCCGCGCCCCCGGCCGCCTCCGCCTGGAGCCTCCGGCGTTTCGCCCACCACGGCGCCACCCGCCCCGCGGCCTTCCATGGTGGGGAACATGCCGCCGCCCCCCGTAAAGCCGGCCGGGCGCATGTGGTACGTCCACGCGACGCGCAGCTGCCCGACGTTTTCCGGCGTGATCTGCGTGAGTGGCGAGAAGCGGTCCGCCCCGGGATCGTGACCGTAAGTCGGCCATTCCTTCGCCGCTGCAATCGGTGGCCCCGGTTTGAATGCTTCCAGATTCTTCAGGTCCTGCATGCGCTGCGATTCGACGTTACCGGCAGCGGCGCTGGGCTGCGGCCCGGCCGGCGCCGGCGTTTTCGGCTGGAAGGTAACGGCTGGAGTGGGCTTGCCATCGCCGTAGTTCTTTGCGAGGTAATTCAGAATCGCGGTGAACTCGGCATCCGATCCCTGCGCGCCGAGATCCACCATTTTGGAAATGGTCTCGGTCCACGCGGCAGCGCTCTGGCGCAGACTCACCGCCTGATCGATGGTGTGGCACTTGCTGCAGACGCGTTCGGTTTCGGCTTTGCCGGGTCCATCCGGCAACGTTGCCGCGTGCGCGGCGCAGGCGCACAAAAAGGCTAGAGGGATAGTAATACGAGACTTCGAAATCACGGATTTGACGTTTATTCTATCGAGCCGTTCGCCAACCCGGCCCTAACGATGGGCCAGTTGCGGCGCCTGTTTCCCCGCCGGCGAGCGCTCGAGAGTGGCGGCGGCGAAGAGAACCAGCGCAATCCAAAGCAAATCGGCCAGTAAAAGATGCAGCAACTGGAGCCAGATTGGCGTGAGGAGCGCGATGTTCAGCATGCCGGCGGTGAGTTGCGCGGCAACAAGCGCGATGATCGCGGTCCCCATTCGCTTCATCTCGCGGCTCCCGGATGCGGCGAACACTACAAGATAGACAGACGCGCCAAGCGCGATAATCGGGTGCCAGATTCGCAACTTCAGCAGCAGCGGCGATGCAGACGAGAAGTCCGCCGCCAGTCCCGCGCTGACCGATGAGACGGGGTAGAGCGTGTCGCTGAGTGCGGTAATCGCGCCGGTAACCGCGATGACGATGGCACTGAGCAGGGCGATGGCCGAAGCGGTGGCGCCGCGTGAGGAAAGATCGATTCCGCGATGCCCGGATGCCCACCATGCCGTAAGCGCCATGGCCGCTACCATCACGAGCGTGTTGATGAGATGCGCCGAGAGATAGACAACGCGCCCCACCGATACGTTTTTGCCCACGTAGTCGAACAGCACCAGCCCGGCGCCAAGCAGCGCTTCGGTAACGATGAAAAAAAGCG
>DAIDJK010000188.1 GCA_027450225.1 Bryobacterales bacterium
GTGGCGACATTCGCTTCCGGCGTTCCCTTCGCCGCATCGAACAGGCCGAGCCGGAACATGGAAACCAGATGGTGATAGACCAGCAGATCGAGATCGCTTTCCGCGAGCCGCCCGCTCTGAATCGCCTGCTCGAGCGCCGCCGCCTGAATCTCATCGCTGCCCGCCTTCGCCGCCACAGCGGCATCCGGCGCCGCCTCGGGCCGCACGAATCCATCGAATCCCCACTGGCGCAGTTGCCCAAGCTGTTCCGGACTCGAACAAACCGCCGGACCGCCGTTCAGCGCCGCGAATGCGCAGAAGACCCCGCCCACATGCGCGTTCTTCACCGCCGATTCGAACGCCGGCAGATAGATTTCATGCAGACCTTTCTCTGAAAGGTTTTCGTTCAGAACCTGCCGGTCCGTCTCCTGGTCGTAAACCGCGTAATGCTTCAGCACCACCACCACATGCTGCGCCTGGATCGCCGCAATCTCGGGCGTCGAAAGCTCCGTCATCAGATACGGGTCTTCGCCGAACGATTCCGGCGCGCGGCCCCAGTGCCAGGTCCGCGCCAGATTCACCGTCGGCCCGAGAATCTCGCTCGATCCCTTGCCGATGAACTCTTCGCCGATCGACTGGCCCAGTTGCCGCGCCAGATCCCGATTGAAAGTGGATGCGACCGCAAGCTCATCCGGGAAACTCGTGATGTTCTGCCCGCGCGGGTTCGGCGCGCCGCCGCGCCCGAACGATGCGAGGCCATACGGACCGTCTCCGCCCGGTCCGGCATTCAGACCGAGACGCGGCAGAGCGATGCGGAAGGTGAGCTTTTCTTCGTGCGTCATCCGCGGGATCACTTCGAGCGCGCGGCATGCGGGCGTCTGCGCCGCATTCATCCACGGCTGCTCGCCGCCGGGCACGGTACATTGCTCGGAAACGCCCGGGATCGTGGCCAGCGCCGGCGTGGCTGTCTGCCCGCGAAACTGGCTTACCGTGAAAACAATCGCGCCCGCGACGGCCGCCAGACGAAACAAATTCCTGCTGCTGAGTTTCAAAAGTTCCTGTCTCCCGAACCGCGAAGTGGCTCCAAATATATCACCGGCATTTCTGAAGGGCGCAAAGCGCCCCCGAAGAATTACCGAACGAAGCCATTCTGCCTGTAACGTACTGATCCCACGGCGTTTTCCGCCATGCGCCACAGGCGCGACACGAGCATAGCACGGGCTCGGGCTGATAGGATCGCGTCTTCAGGTGACGCGAAGAGAATTCCTTCCGCTGCTGCTGGCGGGCGCATCCGCCGGTTCCCCGGCGCATGTCCCCGTTTTGCTGGTCACGGACAAGTACGCCCGCTCGAACATTGCCGCGTTCCAATCCACCATCTGGGCCCAGGCGGTGAACGTTTTTTCGAAGAACCTGATCGTCCTCGACGTCATCGAGCGGCAGGGAGAAGTCCTTCAATATCCAAGTGGCAGACCGCACTTCCTCGGCCTCGATCGTTCACGCATCAACGTCGTCCTCACCGATCGCGTTCCGCTCGACTGGGACAAGGGCCGGTCGCTCGCCGGCGTCTCAGCCGTATATGAAGGCTGCTGCGTGTGCGTGGTCGCCATGGAGGAAGCGCACCCGAACCGCATTCCGTTTCTCTCGACGAACACAGTCGTTCACGAAGTTCTGCACGTGCTGCTGGGCGATGTCTTCACCGCGCGAACCGGCGTCATCGACGGACAAACCTCGGAAGCGCGCGTGGATGCGTATGCGACTTCGCTGTGGCTGGTCGGCGGCGGCTCGGTGGTTCGGGCGCAGATTCCCGGCTGTCTTCAACGGCTGCGGCAACTGGCGA
>DAIDJK010000189.1 GCA_027450225.1 Bryobacterales bacterium
CCCGTTGGGCGGTCGCTGCGGAGTTCATCGGCACGGTTCGCGGTTCCAGTCCCGCTTTCGCGCAAATCCAATACACGATAAATCCCGCGATAAAGCTGTAAAGCGGCGCAGGCTGCGTATACGGCTTGATGCTGTCCGGAATCGGCAGCAGCGGCAGAATCCCCACCACAAATCCGACCGCCCACGCCAGATATCCGGCGAAATTAATCCCCTCTCTCGGCCCGCTCCACTTCCGGCCCGAAAGCAGGAAATCCGCCGCCATCGCCCCGCAAATTGGCCCGAAAGACGCCCCAACGATGTTGAAAACCGATGGCAAATTCGCCGCCGCTCCGGTAATCGCCAGCAGAATTCCGATCGCCGCCCCAATCATGGTCGAGGCCACTCTCGGTACGCCCGGAATCATCGTCGAAAAGCTGTTGCCCGCGATGAACGCGCAGAAGCAAGTCGGTGGAATCGACGCGATCGCGAACAGGAAAAACATCGCCGATCCGAGCGGCCCTCCGATGCCCTTCACCACGTCGTCGAAATTGAATCCCTGCGCGATTCCGAGCCCGTGCGCGCCCGCAATCGCCGCCAGCGCCAGACCGCCGGTCACCAGCACCGCGAAGCCGATGCCCACGATGCCGCCCATCCGTACATCCCGCTCGTCGCGCGAATTCATCCCGAAGTCCGCGCCCGCCGCGCCCGCCGTGGCGAAGAATCCGATCACCGCGGCCAGAATCGTCGTCCACGCGCCGAACGAATTCGCCTGTCCCACCGGGACATGATACGCCGGAAGTCCCTTCGCCGTCTGCGCGAACACGATCAGCAGCATCACCAGCGGAATCGCGTTCAGAAACAGCGAAACTTTTGAGACATACTGAATCCCCTTTGCTCCCACCCACGCCATCGCCGCGCCCCACAGCACGCCGGCGATGATGAACGGCCCCGTCATCGGCTGCGAATCCACGTGCAGGCCCTTCAATATGTAGTCGGCCGAAAAATACGTCGCCACCGCGAACCAGCCGATCTGCAGCAGTCCCATCAGCAGCCCCGGCATCACGTACCCGCCCTTCGCGCCGAACGTTGAACTGCCCACCACGTACAGCGGATAGCCCGTCTGCATGCCGAGCGTCGCCGGCACTCTGTAATAAAGGACGAAACACAGCAGCCCGGCCACGGCCAGCGCCGTCAGGCAGGTCGCGATGCTCGCGGCCGTAATGGTCCCGTTCGCCATCTGCTGGTAGAACGCGACCCACAGGAAAATTCCCGCATAGGTTGGCGCCGTATTCACGTACCACGGCGCGCGATTCGACTTCGGATTCGGGGAAGCCTTGCTCAGGTATTCGGGGAGCATGGAAGTTTCGAGTCACTATACTACAACCGCCTACAATGAGAGCAATGAAAGCGCGCGTCTACGTCTCCTTCAAGCCGTCCGTCCTCGATCCGCAGGGCCAGACCATTCACCATGCCCTCAACGGGCTCGGTCACGCCGAAATCGAAGATGTTCGCCAGGGGAAGTACTTCGAAATCACCATGCGCGGCGCAACCGACCGCGAGCGCGCCCGCCAGGAACTCGACCAGATCGCGCGGGACGTCCTCTCGAATCCCGTCATCGAGGACTACCGCATCGAAGTCCTGGAATAGATGCCAGATTTCCGCGAGTTGCGTTCCGGGTCTGCAGCCGCCGGGAGCAGGAACGCCGCGTAGCCGTTCCGTTCCGGTCCCGCATCGCTGGTTTTTCAGTCTCCCTCCGTACAATGAAGCATGTGCGGAATCGTCGGTTATGTCGGCTCACAACGGGCCGTCCCCATCATCCTTGAAGGTCTGAAGCGGCTCGAATACCGCGGCTACGACTCGGCCGGCCTCGCCGTCTATTGCGACGACGACACGCTGGCTGTTCGCCGGGCCTCCGGCAAACTCCGCAATCTCGAGGACGTGCTCCGCATGGACCCGGTCGATGGCCGTTACGGTCTCGGCCATACCCGCTGGGCTACCCACGGCCGCCCCACCGAGGAAAACGCGCATCCGCACCGCGACTGCACCGGCGACATCGTAGTCGTTCACAACGGCATCGTCGAAAATTTCCTTCCGCTCAAGGAGCAACTCCAGCGCGAAGGCCACGTCTTCAAAACCGAGACCGACACGGAAGTCATCGCGCACCTGGTCGAAAAATTCTTTGAAGGCAATCTGGAACAGGCCGTCCGCACAGCCGTCAGGGAGCTCCGCGGGGTCTTCGCCCTCAGCGTCCTCAGCCGCCGCGATCCGAACAAGATCGTCGCCGCGCGCGAAGGGCCGCCCGTCGTCATCGGTCTGGGCGACGGCGAATATTTCGTCGCTTCCGACGTTCCCGCCATCCTCAGTCACACGCGGGACATGTTTTTTCTTTCCGATGGCGACATCGCCATCCTCACGCCCGAAGGCGTCCACCTGACCGACTTCAACGGCCGCACCGTCAAGCGCCTTGTCCAGCACGTGCTCTGGGACCCCATCATGGCCGAGAAGGGCGGGTACAAACACTTCATGCTCAAGGAGATCTTCGAGCAGCCGCGCGCCGTCCGGGACACCATGCTCGGCCGCGTGGGCCAGGAAACCGGCCGCATTTTCCTCGATGAGATGGACATTACGGCGAAGCAGTTCCAGGCCTTCCGGGAAGTGAAGATCGTCGCCTGCGGTACCAGCTGGCATGCCGCCCTGGCTGGTAAATTCATGATCGAGAAGCTCGCGCGCATGCCGGTCGAGGTCGATTACGGCAGCGAATTCCGCTATCGCGATCCGATCGTGAATTCCGATGCGCTCACCGTCGTCATCTCGCAATCCGGCGAGACGGCCGATACGCTCGCCGCGCAGCGCGAAGCCCGGAACAAGGGGTCGAAAACGCTCGCCATCTGCAACGTGGTCGGTTCCATGATCACGCGCGAAGCCGCCGGAACCATTTACACCCACGCCGGTCCCGAAATCGGCGTCGCGTCCACCAAAGCGTTCACCTGCCAGCTCACCGCGCTCACGATCCTTTCTTTGTATCTCGGGCAAATGCGCGGGCATCTGGATGAGCAGAAGTCGAAATGCCTGGTTCAGGAGCTGCTCCGGCTGCCGGGCAAGCTCGAGGCGATCCTCGCCGGCGACGCCCAGTTCGAAGAGCTGGGGCGCAAACTGTTCCGGGCTACTGATTTTTTGTTTCTGGGGCGGGGTATTCATTTCCCCATCGCGCTCGAAGGGGCTCTGAAGCTGAAGGAGATTTCGTACATCCACGCCGAAGGCTATCCGGCGGGCGAGATGAAACACGGGCCGAATGCGCTCATCGACGAAAAGCTGCCCGTCGTCGTGATCGCGACCCGTGAAAAAGGCAACACGGAAAGCGAGTTGCTCTATGAGAAAACGCTTTCCAACATTCAGGAAGTGAAGGCCCGCGAAGGCCACGTGGTGGCGGTCACTACGGAAGGAGACGACGAGGTGCGCAAGGTCGCCGATGACGTTATCGAAATCCCGGCCACGCCCGACGTGCTGGCTCCCATCCTCGAGATCGTACCGCTGCAGCTGCTGGCCTATCACATCGCGGTGAGGCGCGGTTGCGACGTGGACCAGCCTCGAAATCTGGCAAAGAGCGTGACCGTCGAATGAGCGGCGGGCAAGCGCAACGGGTAAGAGAGACGAGTGAAACAGGCGCAATTCGAATTCAAGGTTCCAACCGAAGGCAAGGGTCTCTATGACATTACGAGGCAGATCGCGAGCTGGGTCGAAGGACACCGGCTCGCGACCGGTCTCGTCACCATCTTCATCTCGCATACCTCGGCGTCTCTCACCATCCAGGAGAACGCCGATACGGATGTGCAGCGCGATATCTGTGAATTCTTCGAACGGCTCGTGCCGGAAGACACGCCGTGGTTCCGCCACACCATCGAGGGCCCGGACGACATGCCTTCGCACATCCGCTCCGCGATGACTTCGCCGCAGTTATCGGTCCCGGTGCGCGCCGGAAAAATGGTCCTCGGAATCTGGCAGGCGATCTATGTGTTCGAGCATCGCGCCGGCAGCCATTGCCGCAGCGTCACCGCTCATCTCCTCGGCGAGTAGCAGCTTCTCGATCAGTTCGATCACGCCGTTCCCCGCGTCGGACTGCAGAATGGCGTCGGCGGCCTGCTTCACGGCTTTCATCGCTCCCGCCACCGCCACTCCGCGCGCCGCCATCTCCAGCATCGGGATATCGTTTTCCCCGTCGCCCACCGCGATCAGGCCGTCGGTCGACAGGCCGAGTTCGTCGAGCGCGGCCAGCAGCCCCGTCGTTTTGTCCACGCCGCGCGGCAGCACCATCACGGACCGTTTGTTGAAGATGATGCGCGCGTCCGCGCCGGCTTCCTCCATCGCGCGCTGAACTTTCGCCGTCTGGTCCCGCGCGGTTCCAATCACCACGCGGCCCACGCCGAGCGGCCAGACCCTGCGCCGGCGAAGCGCAGCCACAAAATTCTCCGCCGGGCGTTCCGCAAGCAGCCGCTCCGAGCCATCGAGCGGCCGGTAGATCACCGCCCCGTTTTCCGAAACCACGCGATCGAAAACCGACATCTCCCGGAATGTTTGAACAATGTCATCCGTTTCGCGGCCCGTCACCAGCAGCAGCTTCCAGCCGGATTGCTTCAACCGCCCGAGCGCATCCATCACGGCGGCGGGTACCTGGCCGTGCGTGGCGATGGTTCCGTCGTAGTCCGTCGCGAACGCCGAAAAGCGCATCACTCCGGTAGTACGACGTGGCGCGGACGCCGCCGGGTGCTCGATTGATATCCTGATGCGTTGCAATTCGCTCAATAACGAGAAGGAGATTCACTTGAGAGTCGGCGTATTCACACCTCTGCTTTCGCAACTGTCCCTCGACGATGTGCTGAAGAAGCTCAAGGGGCTCGGCGTTTCCACCGTGGAACTCGGAACCGGCAACTATCCGGGCGATCCGCACTGCAAACTGTCGATGCTCGACAACCCGAAGGAACTCGAAACGTTCAAAAAGAAGCTCGACGACAACGGTTTCTCCATCAGCGCGCTCAGCTGCCACGGCAATCCGCTGCATCCGGACCCGAACGTTGCCAAAGCGAATCAGGAAGTGAGCCGGAAAACCATTCTGCTGGCGGAAAAGCTGGGCGTGCCGGTGGTGATCGACTTTTCCGGTTGCCCGGGCGACAGTGACAACGCGAAATACCCGAACTGGGTCACCTGTCCCTGGCCGCCTGAATATCTGGACATTCTCGAATGGCAGTGGGACAAGAAGGTGACTCCCTACTGGCGCGAACGCGGCAAAATGGCCGCCGACCATGGCGTGAAAATCGCGATCGAGATGCATCCCGGCTTCGTCGCCTACAGCCCGGAAACGATGCTGCGGCTGCGCGAGATCGGCGGTCCTTCAGTTGGCTGCAATTACGACCCGAGCCACATGTTCTGGCAGGGCATCGACCCCATCGCCGCCATCCGCGTGCTGGGCGACGCCATCTTCCACGTCCACGCGAAAGACACCCAGATCTACGATCGCAATCTGCCGAAGACCGGCGTGCTCGATACCAAGAAATATACGGACGAGCGCAACCGCGCCTGGATTTTCCGCACCGTCGGTTACGGGCACGGCGCGGAATGGTGGAGCGAGTTCATCTCCACGTTGCGCATGTTCGGCTACGATTACGTGCTCTCGATCGAGCACGAGGACAGCATCCTCTCGCCCGAGGAAGGACTTACGAAGGCGATCAGGCTGCTGGATTCGGTAGTTATAAAGGAAAAGGCCGCCGCCGCGTGGTGGGTCTGAGGAAAGGGAAACCTGGCAAGGCTCCGTGGCATCCTGAAAGCGTGCGACGAGTCTTCCTTCTGATTCTTTTGCTGGCGCTCCCGGCTCTGATTTTTGCCCAGGGCAAGAACAATCAGACCAATGAGCGGAGCGTCAGCGGCGTGGTGACGGACGGCAGCGGCGCGCCCATCAAGGGCGCCATCGTGCAGCTCGAGAATACGAAGACGCTGCAGATTCGCTCCTTCATCGCAAAGGACGACGGCACTTATTTCTTCAACGGCCTGGGCACGGATACGGATTATCAGTTGACCGCCCAAATCGGTGGAAATCGCAGCAGCACCAAAACGCTGAGTTCCTTTGACAGCCGCAAGAACGCCACGATGAATCTCGAAATCAAGATGAAGTAGCCAGTTTCGCCGCAGAGGACTACTTCCAAACCTGATTCACCGGATGTGCAGGAACTTGTATCCGGCTTCGACGCCGTAACGCCTGCCTTTCGTGCGCCATTTCACGCCGCCGCCG
>DAIDJK010000190.1 GCA_027450225.1 Bryobacterales bacterium
GAACAACTGCTCCACAAGAGGAGCCTGATTCGTGGAAATTCGTAAACGGGTAGCGTGGCGGGACGCCGTTCTCGCCGCGCTCATCATTATCGGACCGGCATGGGGACAAGCGAGCGATCCTTCGGGCGCCCTCGAAAGGCCGGGTACGCAGCATCGAGCTCGAAGCCTGCGTCATCGCCACGCGAATCCAATGCCATGCGGCAGAAAGGGCGACTGCCTGGGGATACATCGCGGCAGTGGACAGACCAGTGGAAACGCCGCCAACGGTATGCAGATCGACATCGGTGGGATCACGTGGCCGGAGCAATCAGGGTCATCGGGGGGCGGTTCGGACCCCAAGTTCCGCCACGCCTCCGGACCGGTCCCCCCGGCGCCCCTTCCCTTCGAACCGACCGTAACGCCTGAGCCCGGATATACGGCGGCTACGGCCGGCGCTCTGGTCCTGCTTGCATTAATCGCCATTCGCCGAAGAGGCTGAAGCCGGGCTCAGGGCGCGCGCGATTCCTTCCGCGGATTCGCGTAAGCCGCAGCGCGGTAAACTCCTCGCAGATGAAACCGATTCGCCGCGTCGCCGTGCTCGGGGCCGGGACCATGGGGTCGCGCATCGCCGCGCACCTTGCGAACGCCCGCATCCCCTCGCTTCTCCTCGACATCACGCTGTCAGACGCCCGGCTACCCGATCAGGCGGCGCGCAACGGCGTGGAGGCGGCACAGAAGGGCAAGCCGGGGGCGTTTTTCACCCCTGAAGCAACCCGGCTGATCACAACCGGCAGCTTCGACCGCGACATGGCCAAAGTGCGGGACTGCGATTGGGTGATCGAAGCCGTAACCGAAGATATCGACGTCAAGCGCGCTTTGTACGACAGGCTGATCGAGCATCTTGCGCCGGGCACGATTGTCTCGACCAACACGAGCGGCATTCCGTTGGCCCGGATCGCCGAAGGTTATCCGGAGGATTTCCAGGCGCACTTCCTTGGGACACACTTCTTCAACCCTCCGCGGTATCTGCACCTCGTGGAACTCATTCCCGGGCCGAATACTCGTCCCGAGATACTCGCGTACATCTCCGATTTCTGCGACACGCATCTGGGCAAGGGCGTGGCGCCATGCAAGGACACGCCGAATTTCATCGCCAATCGTATTGGCTCCTTCTTCGGTTCTACGGTTCAGGAACTCACGGTCCAGCTCGATCTTTCCGTGGAGGAAGTCGATGCCCTTACAGGTCCGCTGATTGGGCTGCCGAAGAGCGCGAGTTACCGACTGCTGGACATTGTGGGGCTGGATGTCTGGGCGCACGTGACGAAGAATCTGTACGCGGCGGTGCCCGACGACCCCTATCGGGAGCGATTCACGATGCAGCCCTTCCTGATGGAGATGATTCAGCGGCGCTGGTTGGGAGACAAGACCGGCCAGGGCTGTTACAAGCGCGTGGGCCCGGAACGCGAGATACATGCGATTGACTGGAGAACGCTCGAATATCACGTGGCCACGAAGCCCCGGTTCACGTCACTCGAGACCATTCGCAACATCGAGCCCCTCGGAGAACGGCTAAAGGCGCTGCTGGCGCTTACTGACAAAGCGGGATCGTTTCTGTGGCGATTGCTGAGCGATCACGTTGTCTACGCCGCTTCGATGGTTCCGGAGATCTCGAATCGCATCGTGGAAATCGATCGCGCCATGCGCTGGGGTTACGCGAACGCGCTCGGGCCGTTCGAACTCTGGGATGCGATGGGCTTCGAAGCGACGGCGCGGCGCATGGAATCCGAGGGCCGCCCGCTGCCCGAGAACGTGCGCCGCATGCTGAGTTCCGGCATGGAGTCGTTCTATAGAGCGGCCGACCGGGATAACGAACCGCACACTGAGTACTTTGATCTGGCCTCCGGGGCGGGGTACAGAGAGATCGAGCACCGGCCGGGCATTATCGTTCTCTCGGAGTTGAAGCGCGCGCGTGGCGTGGTGAAGGCGAACGCGGGCGCCTCTCTCATCGATCTCGGAGATGGCGTTCTCTGCTGCGAGTTCCACAGCAAAATGAACGCGGTCGGTGACGATATCCTCTCCATGCTGCGAACGGGCGTTCAGGAGTTGGAAAACAACTTTGATGCGATGGTGATCGGCAATCAGGGCAGCAATTTCTCCGCAGGGGCGAACCTGATGCTGATCCTTCTGGCGGCGCAGGAAGGCGAATGGGACGAACTGAACGCCTCGATTCATCGCTTCCAGCAGACGAATATGATGCTGAAGTACGCGCCGAAGCCTGTGGTCGCGGCGCCGTTTGCGCTCGCGCTGGGCGGCGGCTGCGAGCTGCCGCTGCATTGCGCGCGAGTGCAGGCGTCGGCTGAGCTGTACATGGGCCTGGTCGAGGTCGGCGTGGGCCTGATTCCCGCCGGCGGCGGGTGCAAAGAGATGCTCGTCCGGTCCCGCGACGTGAAAAAAATCTTCGAGCAGATCGGCTTCGCGAAAGTTTCGACCAGCGCTTCGGAAGCCCGCGAATTCCGTTTCCTGCGCGATGGCGACGGCATTTCCATGAACCCGGAGCGATTGCTGGAAGACGCGAAGCGGCTCGCGCTCTCACTTGTGAAAACCTATGCGCCGGGCGCGCCCCGAACGGACATCACCGTATCCGGCGCCGAGGGCTATGCGCTGATGAAGATGGGCGTTTACCTGGCGCGCCAGGGCGGTTACATCTCCGACTATGACGCGTTTATCGGTGAGAAACTGGCGCACATTCTCAGCGGCGGCCGCCTTACCGGGACCCCGCAGGTGTCTGAACAATTTCTTCTCGATCTCGAGCGCGAAGCCTTCCTGAGCCTGTGCGGCCGCAAGGAAACGCAGGCGCGAATTCAGCATATGCTGAAAACCGGAAAGCCGCTGCGAAACTGAGCACATGAGCCCCGGTTCGCCCCAGGAGGTCTACGCCTCGCGTCTGGCGCGCCGGACTTCTGAATTGGCCCTGCTTGAGAAGATCAGCGCGCGTTTGGGCTTCTGGCGTCTCGGCGCGCTGGCCGTGGCCGGCATCGCAGGCTGGGCCATCGTTGAGCGATACGCATCCGCGTGGACGCTGGCGCCGCCGCTTCTGGCGTTTGTGGCGCTGATCGTGTGGCAATCGGGAATCGATCGTAAAGCCGAATGCGTAC
>DAIDJK010000191.1 GCA_027450225.1 Bryobacterales bacterium
CTTCAGGTCATCTCCCACACCGTTCCGTCGCCTGAAATCTTCCCCGCCGCCGTCGCGATTCCGCTCGCCCGGCGCGTCAACGACGAACTCGCCGAAGCAGTCCATCGCCATCCCACGCGCTTCGCCGGATTCGCCACGCTGCCCATAGCCGATCCATCCGCCTCCGCGGATGAACTGGAACGCGCCGTCCACGAACTCGGCTTCAAAGGCGCCATGATCAACGGCGTCACGCAGGGCCGCTTTCTCGACGACCCGTTTTTCACGCCGCTTCTCGAACGCGCCGAATCGCTGGGCGTGCCTCTCTATCTGCACCCCGCGCCGCCGCCGAAGCCCGTCGAACAGGTTTATTTCTCCGGCCTCGAACCGGAAGTGGGCCGCATGCTGTCGATCGCCGGCTGGGGCTGGCACGCCGAGGAGGGGTTGCACGCGCTGCGTCTCATCGCCGCCGGCGTCTTCGAGCGCCATCCCAAGCTCCAGATCATCATCGGCCACATGGGCGAGATGATCCCGTTTTTCCTCGCCCGCATCGACACCATTCTGTCGCCCGTGGCTCGTCTGCCGCGCCGTATCGCGGACTACTTCCACTCGAACGTTCACATCACCACCAGCGGCCTCTTCACCGCCCCGCCGTTTTACTGCGCGCTCGAAGTGGCCGGCGCCGACCGCATCCTCTTTTCGGTCGATTACCCGTTCAGTTCCAACGAGCAGGGCCGCGCCTTCCTCGACCGCATCTCCATTTCACCGGCCGATTTCGAGAAGATCAGTCACCGGAACGCGGAAAAACTTTTAAACTTGTAACCCGCTCGCCGCTGCGTACTTGTGCGAGTGGGCATTTGAACCAGGCCCGGTTCCGCGCCCGCGGCCGATTACTCTGGCCCTGTGCGCTGTTCACGTCAGCGGGAGCAGAGCCAGGGATCTTCACTTCGCGAACCGGAACAGCCGATTGTCGAACGGAAACGCCTTTTCCCACACCACCCGAATTTCGCGCGCATCCGCGTGCGCCGGGTTCAACAGCCAGTTCTCCGTCTCGGGAACCAGCGCCGATGGCACTTTGAGCATCGCCGTCCGCGCGCCCCGCAGCCAGGCATCGCCAATCGTGCGCGTCGTTCGCGCCTCAAATTCCCATCCGGTCGGAAACCGATCCCGCTCTGCGGCCTCGCGCGAAACCGCATCCGGCGCGTCGATCTTCAGCAGCCGGTAATCTCCCGGAATCAGGTCCGGGGCGAGTTCCAGATGAACCAGAGTTTCAACCAGCGCCGAAGCAGGCGAATCTGCAAGATATACGATGCGCCGCCCCGCCGTATGCCAGCGCGCCGAAGCCAGCAGGCCCGTACCTTCCAGCCCCGCGTGACGGCTGATCCGCCACAGCGTCATTCAGGCGAACATGCCTTCGTCAATCTGAATCAGCGCTTCTTCCACCAGCCGCCCGCCGGCTTCGGTGGCCAGCATCTGCATCGGCGCGCGGCCTTCGAAGCGCGCCGCCGGGCGCCGCATCCACCGGAGCGCTTTCTCCCCGTCGCCGAAAACCATCGCCGCCCGCGCCAGCACGCGCGCCAGCCGGATCGCCTTGTCGGATTCCTCCGAAGAAAGCCGCTGCTTTCTGCTGCGCCGGTGTTTGAGCGTGCGCTGCGGAATCACCAGCGCATCCACTTCGCTCGAGGTGAGCCCGTGTTCGGTCATGATCCGGACCACGTTCGTCGGCAGCCCCGCTTCGGCGTAGCGCGCGAAATCGAATTCGGATTTCGGCGTCTCCCCGATCCACTGCCCGGCGAAAGCTTCCAGTTTGACCAATTCAGGCATCGCAACTCCCATGGACATTATGCCACATCATAGCGCGGCAAAGTGCCCCGGCGCTATTCTTCACTTAATGTCAGGAACATCAGCTTGCCGTCACGCTCCACCTGCAGCACCAGCGGATCGGCTGCCCTCAGGCCCTTCAGGCTGGCGCGAAGCGCATCGAGCGTTGCCACCGGCGAGCCATTCACGCTGTAGATCACGTCGCCGAGCTTCAGCCCGCCCTGGCCGGAGTACTCGCTTTCTCCCGTCCGCGCGGCCACAATCACGCCATATGGTTTGCGCGTTTCCGGAAGCACTTTCTGCAGGTTCTTCGTGATCGCGATGCCGACGATCCCGAGCTGCGCCACCGTACTGTCCTCCGGCTTCACCAGATCGAGAAACCGGAACGGATCGTCTTCACGCTCGGCCACCATCACGCTCGCCTTCATCTTGTCGGACCCGCGCAGGAACTCGATCGAAACTTTCTGCTGCAGCGGGATGCGATAGAGGTTCACTTCGAACTGCCGGGCATTCTCCATCGGCTTGCCGTCCAGCGCCAGAATGATGTCGCCCGGCTTCAGCCCGGCATTATCCGCCGGGCCGTCCGGCGTCACATCGCCCAGAATCACGCCCCAGTCGCGCTTCAATCCCAGCCCCGCCGCAAGCTCCGGCGTGATGCTCTGCGCCACAACGCCGATCTCGCCGCGATGCACATGCCCGTCCTTGCGGATCTGGTCGAACACGTTCTTCACAATCGCGCTCGGTATCGCGAATCCGATTCCCTCGCTTCCGCCCGATTGCGAAAGGATGAAGGTGTTGATCCCCACCACCTCGCCATCCGCGCTCACCAGCGGTCCGCCGCTGTTGCCCGGATTGATCGGCGCATCGGTCTGGATATAAATCATCGGATCGTCCGGACGAATCTGCCGGCCCACCGAGCTGACGATGCCGATGCTTACCGAATTCGTGAGACCCAGCGGATTGCCGAACGCCATCACCACCTGGCCCTGCCGCAGCTTTTCCGAATCGGCGAGCGGCAGCGCCGGCAGCGGAACCCCGGCATCCACTTTCAATACGGCCAGATCCGATTCGCGGTCGATGCCGATCACCTTCGCTTCCAGAATCTTGCCGCGCTGCCTCACCACGGAGTGGCCCGGATCGCCCTGCTCCGGCGCCGCCCACGCCAGCTGAACGCGCACATGCCGCGAGTTGGAGACCACGTGATTGTTCGTCACGATGAATCCGTCCGCGCTCAGTATCACGCCCGACCCGGTGGCCCGCTCCCGCGTGATCAAACCGGCATTGGTCCCGGCGTCCTGGTCTTCGTCGGACAGCGTATATCCGGTCGAGAAGACCTGCACTACCGAGCGGTTCACCTGATGCGCGAGGCTTTCGATCGAATCGCTGAGCGAGGCGAGTGAGTTGCCGGGCCCCGCCAGAGCCGCCGCGTGCGATGTTCCGGCAGTCTGCGCGAATGCGCCGGTAGCGGAGAATACAAGGAAAAAGAACCCGAAATGCGAGCGGCGCATGGCCTCATCATTGCACGTGCCAGACCGTTGGAACGTACGTTTACGCCGCTTTATACGAGCAACTTCGGTATTACCGTACCTTCCACATCCGTCAAACGGAAGTCGCGCCCCATATAGCGATAGGTAAGCCGGGTGTGGTCGAATCCCAGTGTGCGCAGCAGCGTCGCCTGCAGATCGTGCACGTGGATCGGGTCTTCTTCGATGTTGAAGCAGAGGTCGTCGGTCCTGCCCACCACCTGCCCCGGCTTGATGCCGCCGCCCGCCATCCACATGCTGTAGGCCACGGGATGGTGATCGCGGCCCGCGCTTTCGGCGTCCTTCGGATTGCGGATTTCCGACATCGGCGTCCGCCCGAATTCCCCGCCCCACACCACCAGCGTTTCATCCAGCAGCCCGCGCTGCTTCAGATCCCTGATGAGCGCCGCGGCGGGCTGGTCCGTGATGTCGCAGTTCTTCTTCAGATGCGTGTTGATGTTGGTGTGGTCGTCCCAGCTGGCGTGCATCAGCATCACGAAACGCACCCCGCGCTCCACCAGCCTTCGCGCCAGCAGGCAATTCGTGGCAAACGGCTTCGTCGGATCCTTCGTCACCCCGTACATGTCGAGCGTCTCGGGCGATTCCTTCGAGAAGTCGAGCAGTTCCGGCCCGGCCATCTGCATCCGGAACGCCAGCTCATAGGAATTGATGCGGCTCGCGATCTCCATATCGCCCGTCGCATCCATGTGCTGCTGGTTCAGATCGCGCAGCACATCGAGCGAAGCGCGCTGCGTGGCCCGGCTCACGCCTCCCGGATTCGAGAGGTACAGAATCGGGTCCCCGCTGTTGCGGAACATGGTGCCCGAGTAAGTGGAAGGCAGGAACCCCGACGAGAAATTCGACTCCCCGCCGCTGGTTCCCACGCCCGAACTCAGCACCACGAAACCCGGCAGATTCTGCGATTCGCTTCCCAGCCCATACACCACCCACGAACCGAAGCTCGGCCGCCCCACCTGGGTGGTGCCGCTGAAAAGCAGCAGCTGGCCCGGGTGATGGTTGAACGCATCCGTATGCATGGAGCGCACCAGGCAGATATCGTCGGCCACGCTGCCCAGATGCGGCAGATAATCGCTGATCTCGATTCCCGATTGCCCGTACTTGTGGAACTCGCGCCGGCTGGCGAGCACGGCCGCGGTCGGCTTGATGAACGCCAGCTGCAGATTCTTCGTGAGCGATTCGGGCAGCGGCTTGCCGTTCCATTTCGCGAGTTCGGGCTTCGGATCGAACAGATCGAGCTGGCTCGGGCCGCCTTCCATGAACATGAAGATGAAGTTCTTCGCTTTTGCCGGAAACGGCGGCTTTTTCGCGGCGAGCGGGTTGCCCGCGGCAGTGGCGGCGCGGCCTTCGCTCGCCAGCAGATTGCCCAGCGCGATGGTCCCCACGCCCGCGGCGCACTCGCGAAAGAACCTCCGCCGCGACTGAATCTGATGGAAAGTGCGCTCGTTCATTTTTTTACTCTCTGGTAATGAATTCGTCGAGGTTCAGCAGGACGCGGCTTACGCCCACCCACGCGGCCCGCTGGTCCGCATTCGGTTCGCCGGCCGCATAGGGCGCAAGCTTCGCAATAGCATCGGGCTCCTTCGCCAGAATGCCCGACTGCGTATCGAAGTAAGATGCCAGCCGCGCCGTTTCCGCCTGCGTGGGTATGCGTCCGAGCACCAGCTCATACGCGTAGTTCACGCGATCGCTGAAACTCGCCCCGCCTTCGCTCTCCACCCGATAAGCCAGCGCCTGCGCGGCTTCAAAGAACACCGGATCGTTCAGCAGATCGAGCGATTGCAGCGGCGTATTCGATACGCGCCGCCGCGTGCAGGACAGCGTGCTGTCCGGCGCATCGAAATTCACCAGGAACGGATACGGCGTGGTCCGCTGATAATGCACATAAAGTCCGCGGCGATACTTCTCGCGGCCGGGGCTTTCGATCCACTTCTTCGTGCTGCCGTAGCCCAGCTCCGCCACGCCCGCCGGCTGATACGGCCTGATGCTCGGCCCGCCAATGTCCGTATCGAGCAGCCCGCTCGCCTCGAGCGCCTCATCGCGAATCAGCTCCGCCGGCAGCCGCGTGCGCGATTGCCGCGCCAGCAGCACATTATCCGGATCGCGCTCCTCCAGGTCCTTCCGCACATGCGACGACTGCCGGTAAGTCTTCGAAAGCACGATCTCCCGGATCAGCCTCTTGTTGCTCCAGCCGGCGCGCCGGTATTCCGTGGCGAGCCAGTCGAGCAGCTCCGGATGCGAAGGCTTGTCGCCCTGGGTCCCGAAGTCGTCCGTAGTGCTCACAATGCCGCGCCCGAACAGTTCCTGCCATATGCGATTCACCGCCACACGCGCCGTCAGCGGATTTTCCGGCGCCAGCATCCACTTCGCCAGATCGAGCCGCGTCGGCGCGGGCTTGTCGGAACCGGGCAGAAACGCGGGCACGCCCGGCTGCACTTCATCGCCCGGGTTCTTGTAATCCCCGCGAACCGCGATATGCTGCACGCCGTTGTCCGTGCGGTCTTCCATCACATACGCCTGGCTCAGCGCGGGAAATTCCTTGTCGAGCGCGTCGATCTTGTCGCGCGCGTCCTTCACTTCCGCGGCAAGCTGCTTGTCCGCCCCAATCTTCGGCCCGGGCGTGCGCAGGAAGCGCATCGTCAGCCGTATCCTGTCTCTTTCGCTCCGCTGATCCGGCGGCGTGTTCATCACGCGATCGGCATGGTCGAAACCCGATCGCATCTCGGTCACCTGAAAATCCCAGTCGAGATTCGTCCCCGGATTCTTCATCGCGCCGAGGATGTCCTGCTCCCATTGCGCCTGCAGATCCGCAATGTGATCGCTCGCCAGAATCTCCGCCCGCTTCTTCTCGTACTCGGGCTTCGCGCGCAGATACGACCCCATCTCACCCGGCACCGGCGCGTCGATGTCGATCTCGTCGGCCTTGTTGAAGTACGACATCATCTGGTAGAAATCCCGCTGCCGGATCGGATCGTATTTGTGATCGTGGCATTGCGAACAGCGCAGCGTGATACCGAGGAACACCGTACCCGTCGTGCCCACGCGATCCACCAGCTGATCGAAACGCGCTTCTCTCCGGTCCACGCCCGATTCGCGATTCGTCAGCGTCTGCCGGTAGAACCCGGTCGCGATGCGATCGTCTTCCGTCGCGTCCGGCAGTTCGTCGCCCGCAATCTGCAGCGTGATGAAGCGGTCGTAAGGCATGTCCGCATTCAGCGCGTTGATCACCCAGTCGCGATATCGCCAGGCCCACGGCCGCACCAGATCCTTCTCATAACCATCGCTGTCGGCATAGTGCGCGAGATCCAGCCAGTACCGCGCCCACTTTTCGCCATAATGAGGCGACGCGAGCAGCCGGTCCACCTGGCGCGCATAGGCATCCGGACGCGTATCGGCGAGAAATTCCGCCATTTCCTGCGGCGTGGGCGGAAGGCCCGTCAGGTCCAGTGAAACGCGCCGCAGCAGGGTGGTTTTGTCGGCTTCGGGCGAAGGCGCAACGTTCTCTTTTTCAAGGCGCGCCAGCACGAAGCGGTCAATGTCGTTGGCTGGCCACGCCGCGTTCTTCACCGCGGGCGCCGCGGGATGCGCAATCGGCTGCCACGCCCAGTGCGGCGCGACGGTCGCGGATGCAGGCCAGTTCGCGCCCTGATCGATCCACCTGGCGATGAGCGCGATCTGCGCCTCCGTCAGCTTCGCTCCCACCGGCGGCATCACCTTGCCCGTCGAGCCGTTCACCATCT
>DAIDJK010000192.1 GCA_027450225.1 Bryobacterales bacterium
AAATCCCGAACCGCCGGCGGCGAAATCGGCAGCGGCGCTGGTGATATCGGCAAGGGGGCAGGCAGAGGAGCCGGTCACATTGCCGAAGGAACGGCGAAAGGCGCCGGTGATCTGGTGACGCTGCATCCTGTGGACGGCGCAGCCGCTGTGGGAACCGGAGCCGGTAAAGGCGCGAAGGACATCGGAACCGGCGCGGCCAGGGGCACAGGGAAAGTCTTCAAGGGTATCGGGAAAGGCATCAGGCACATCTTCTGATCGAGCAGCGCAAAAAAAGCTCGCCGTCCCTGCCCATTGGGCTCCAGACCGAGGCGCGGCTT
Source organism: Bryobacterales bacterium (assembly GCA_027450225.1). Classification (GTDB taxonomy): domain Bacteria; phylum Acidobacteriota; class Terriglobia; order Bryobacterales; family Bryobacteraceae; genus BOG-234. The sequence goes on from DAIDJK010000192.1 coordinate 318, forward strand.
ATACCGGTTCAGCGCTGGTGCTTTTCGGGGCCTGGTACGGTGTCTTGAGATACCTGGCGACCGCTTCCTGTGCGCCCGCAGTGTTATCCCGCGTTCGCTGAGCCTGCGTGTATTCGTTCACGGCGCGCTCGCGCTGACCAGTAATGTCGAAGATGTTGCCGATGTAGATGTGTGCCCAGACTTCAATCCACCTGGGCTGGAGATCGCCTTCGATCGCCTGGCGGAACGAGTTTGTGGCGGATTGCCAATTGTGCTGCTGAAAGAAGACCTCGGCGACACGGTAGTGCGCGAGTGAACTATTCTTTTGCGTATCAAGTGCGCTCTGGTATTGTTTCAGGGCTTCGGCGTAATCTCCGATCTGCACGAACTGCTCCCCTTTCCGGATCGCGACCGCGACGCGCATTTGCGGGCTCATCCGCAGAACCTTATTGTAGGGATCAATCGTGACTTTCTTCGGCTTGCCGAACGTGTCGATGGAGAATTCCGAACTTGTCCCCATCACTTCTATGCGTTTCTCTTCGGGATTGCCTTCGGTTTCGATCTTGAGATCCACCGGCATGCGGAAAGTGTCGAGATCCTGCGTGATCTTGCCGGTAACGCGGAAGCCTTTCTGCGTCCGGAAAATGGTGTATTCAAGCTTGAACTCGGGCGCGCCGTTCGATTCCACCCACTGGATGAAAAAGTAGCGCAGTTCTTCACCCGTCGCGGCTTCGCAGGCCTTGCGAAAGTCTTCGGTAGTGACGGACTGCCACGCATGCTGCTGCAGAAAAGATTTTACGGCGGCGAAGAATTTCTGATCGCCCATGGTGTTACGCAGCATCTGCATCACGGCCGCGCCTTTGTCAGCGCTCAATGCCCAGAACTCGGGCGAATAGTCTTCCATGCGGGCGGTCTGGATGAGTGGAACGTTGTCGATCGTCAGCGCCGTAATCGAGACATCTTTCATTCGCGTATCGAGCGCGGTCTCGCCCTTTTCCTTTTCGTCCCAGAGCGCTTCGGAATAGAGCGCCATGCCGTTCTCCAGCCAGAGGTGGTTTCGGTTGATGGGCGAAACGTCAATCTCCCACCACTGCCGCGCAATCTGGTTGGCAAGTACGTTCGTATTCACGTCCTTCGCGATCGAATTGGGCGCGAGGAAGACGATTCCGGGACCGGCATAGCCGTTTGGGGCTCCGTCGGCCGTTTCGATGAGCGTGAGATTGGCATACGGCGCAAGGCCGAAAAGCGATGTGTAGTGCTCCACCATGTTTGCGGCCATGGTTCCGTAGGCGTTCGCATAAGCAGCGTCGGAGCCGCGAAAGTAAACGGTGGTGGTGAGGCCGTCGGCGCTGATTTTCTGTGGCTGCCCCTTGACCACCGCGATATCGGCGGGGAAAGACGGCTTCGAAAACTGAAACGTGTAGGTGGTCCCGGCGCCACTGGATTTCGAGGAATCCATGCCGCTGCCCACGACCCTGAAGCCTTCGGGCACGGTGACGTTGATGGTGGAGGTGAAGCGGTCGCTTGTGTACCCGCTGATGGGGAACCAGCGCGAGGGATACAGCAGGAACGCGTAGTCGTTCTGAATGGCCGCGAATTTCACGCCGTAAATTGGCGATTCTTCCTTGCCGGTGAGGCGGCCGTCGTATGTGAAGGTGACGTCAACCGGCTGGCCCTTGGGCATGGGACCCGGAAACGCAAGCCGGACGGAATTGTCCTGCGGATTGCGGGAGACCTGAATCTGGCGCCCCTGTCCGTCGACTATCCGGGAGATCGTGAGGTTGTTGTTCAGTTCGAAAGTGGCGTTATCGGCCTGATCGTCGAGCGGGGTGAAGCGCACAGCGGCCTGCGCCGAGAGCGTTTGCGTGTCAGGGTTGACCTGTGCGTCGATCGTATAGCTCTGGACGTCGATTCGCGTGCGGCGGGCGGGCTCGTCTCCCTGCGATTGCTGTGCATAAGCCGAAACCGCGGCCAGCGCGGCGACGGTGATGAAACCAATGCTTCTCACTGGAACATTTACCTCAAAGAAACTGCTATCAACTGCTCGATCTCGTTCGCGGCGCGAACCATGGGGTCGGTTGCTTCGTCCGGCCCGGCGAGTTTGGCCGCCACCAAAGCCAGCTCATTCTTCATTTTGCCCCGATCCGCGGCGTCATCGAGCAACCGGCGCGTCTCGGCGGCCAGCCTTTCGCCCGTCATTTCAGTTTGCATCAGTTCGGGGACGATCAATTTCTCGGCGATGAGGTTCACCATCGAATAAAACGGCACGTCTACCAGGAGTTTCCCAACCGCCCAGCTCATCGGCGAGACGCGATAGAACGTCACCAGAGGCGCGCCGAGAAGGGCGGCTTCCACGGTTACGGTTCCGCTCGCGGCGAGCGCCACATCACAATGCGCCATAGCGTCCCAGGCTTCTCCCTCGATCGCCCGGATGGAGCTTCCGGCGAGCATTGGTGCAAACCAGGAGGCGCCGCACAGCGGCGATGCCGGCAGGATAAAGCTCAAATCACGATCCCTCGACAAGATTTCCGCCGCGCGCCGCAGCTCCGGAAGGTGCCGGAGCGCCTCGCCGCGCCTGCTACCGGGCAGTATCGCAATTAATGGACGACGCAGCTCCAGATCGTGTTTCCGGAAAAACTCCTCCCGGGTGAGCTTCGGGCGTACGCGGCGAGCCAGCGGATGGCCAATGTACGCCACAGGGACGCCGTTGTTGCGAAAAAATCGCTCTTCGAACGGGAAAATGCAAAGCAGCCGGTCAATGATGCGTCGCATTGTTTTAACTCGTCCCTTGCGCCACGCCCACACCTGCGGGGCGACTAGATAAACGACGGGAATACCGAGCTTTTTGAGCTGGCGCGCGACACGAAAGTGGAAATCCGGCGAATCAGTAACGATGGCGAGATCGGGGCGGACCGGGCGGGCGGAGGAGATCAGATTGCGATAGCGGCGCCAGATTCGGGGCAGATGCCGGATGACTTCGGTGATCCCGACCACTGCCAGATCTTCTGTGCTAATAACTGGTTGGACGCCGGCTTCCCTCAGATGGGGACCGGCGCAGCCGAAGAACTCGCAACCGGGCCAGCGGCGGGCGAGTTCGCGCACGAGTTCGGCTGCGTAGTAGTCGCCCGAGGGCTCGCCGGCGGAGATCAGGACGCGGCGAGGCGAAGGCGGCGCCGGGGGGCCGGGTTCAGGAGAGCGGTTCTCCGCGATGGTTGTCAAGGAAATCGCGATCGATCGCTTTCCGTCCGGCAAAGCCTTCGTGGATGCCGTGCCAGTGCTCGATGTCGTCTTCATCCATGCGCCAGCAGAGCAGAACTTCCTCGCCGCGGAAAAGGGTGGGGAAGTCGACGAGCCCGATTTCGAGATCCTTCACCTGGCAGCCGATCTCCTCGAGCTTTTCCATGGACGATTTCAGAGTGCGGGCATTTGAGTCCCGCTGGTTTTTCCATTGTTCCGCGGTGGCGGTGTCCACCATCAGGCCGCCGGCGAACATAATGCGCTGGGTGAGAGATTGAAGCTCAGATTCGGCTTCGTCGTATTTGGCCCTCGACTGGCAGGCGTCGCGGATGCTGCGCTCGACTACGGGCAGCACGGCGCGGGCCTGTTCCAGGGTGAAGTAACGCGGCATCAGGCGATCCGTATCAGGCGATCACGGCTTCTTCCGC
>DAIDJK010000193.1 GCA_027450225.1 Bryobacterales bacterium
TTTCATCCCGGTCGAACTCACCTGGTCCGGTTACAATTACGGCGCCGCGCATCCGAACGAATACACATTCGATTTCAACTGGTCGGTGGACCGCGGCCGCGCGCTCAACCCCGCCGACGTCTTTCGCCGGGATACTAACTGGCAGACCATCCTTGCCGAAGCAGCCTGGCGCCAGCTCGCGTCGGGCAGGCACGCCCAATACCTCTACCCCGCCTCTGAAGCGCGCCGGGCGCTCCCCGGCGCCGTTGCATCCGTCAGCAACTGGACTCCCGACTCCGCCGGCCTCACCATCACCTTCCCCGAATATTCCGTTGCGGCCCGTTACGTCGGCATGCTCACGGCCCGATTCACCTGGTCCAATCTCAAGCCGCTCCTCTCTCCCGATTTCGACCCCGCCCTTCTGCCTCAGCCGCAGTAATCCAGCCTGCTGGCATCCTCACCCGGGTCACGTCGCGTACGACGGTCGATCTTCTTTCTTTCCATCGATTCCGCCTCGCAAACGTCCGGGCGCGTCCTTCCCTCGTGGTACCCCTCAGGCGACACTTATGTCGTCTTCGAACCATCGCATCTCGGAGCGCCGCCTGGCGGCCAACCGCGCCAACGCGCTCAAGTCCACCGGCCCGCGCACGGCTGAAGGCAAGGCCCGCTCTTCGCTCAACGCCCTGCGCCACGGCATCACCGGCCAGGTCAGCATCATGACCGAAGAGGACCGCGTCGCGCACGATCGCTTCTTCCACGAAATCATCGACAGCCTCGAACCGGTCGGCCCGCTCGAACTCCAGCTCGCCTCCTTCATCTCCGAGGATTTCTGGCGCCTGCAGCGCATCCGCGCCGTCGAAAACGACGTCTTCGCGCTCGGCTGTTTTTCTGACGCCGCCGATATCGACGTCGCTCACCCCGAGATCCACACGTCGCTCACGCGCGCGCAAACCTTCCTCGACCATTCGAAAGAAATCGAACGCCTCACTCTCTACGAGCAGCGCATCAACCGCTCCGTCGAGAAGAACCGTCAGCAGCTCGACGAGCTCCAGGCCAGGCGCCGCGCCACCGAACGCAAAGAAGCTTTCGAGGCCCGCCAGTCTGCGAAGCCGTCAGCCGCGAAAGCGCAACCCCCGAACGCGCAAGCCACTGAAAACATGACGCAACCGCCCCGCGCTGGCTTCGTTTTTTCGAATGAGCCGCGCAACTCCGCAAACGGCCCTGCCACCGCCGAATCAACTCACAACGCACCCTCCGGCAGCCCGTCCACTTCGCATCTCCCCGTGTCCGCTTTGGAACCCGCACGCATTTCGGTCCCGGCCCGCACTGCTAAAGTAGAGTGAGGCTGTATCCCTGCGGGCTTGCCCGTAATCCATACAAATATATGAGCTTTTCCGATTCCTTCTTTGCTGCGAAGTTCGGCATTACCCAGCGCGATCTGGAGAACTATCTTGCCGATGCGCTCTCGCGCGGCGGAGATTATGCCGATCTCTACTTCGAGTACCTCGCCACCAGCAGCATCAATATCGATGAGTCGATCGTGAAAAGCGCCACCGAGGGCGTGTCCCTCGGCGTCGGCGTCCGCGTCATCGCCGGCGAACGCACCGGTTACGCCTATTCCGACGATCTGAGCCCGGAGAAAATCCGCCACGCCGCGCAGGTCGCCGCGCTCATTGCCGCCGAGCCGTCCAAAGTCGAAAAGACCGGCCTCCACGAAGGCCCGAAGCGCAATCTTTACCCTGTCATCACCGCGCCCACCGAAACCGCGTTCCGCGAACGCGTCGAACTGGCCCAGCGCGCCGACCGCGCCGCCCGCGGGTACGATTCCCGCATCTTCCAGGTGAATGTCAGTTACGCCGATAACGTTCGCGAAGTCCTCGTCGCCACCAGTGACGGCGTTCTCAATTTCGATCGCCAGCCGCTCGCCCGCATCAGCGTCAGCGCAATCGCCCGCCAGGGCGATGGCGCGCCCCAGCAGGGCTACGCCGGCGGCGGCGGCCGCTATTCGCTCGAGGAATTGCTGGCTGGCGAACGCCCGCGACGCCTGGCCGACGAAGCCGTGCGCAGCGCGCTGGTCAACCTGG
>DAIDJK010000194.1 GCA_027450225.1 Bryobacterales bacterium
CAATGATGGCTATATTTCTGGTGTTCTGACTCATTTTTAAGGCAATTACGAGGCGGATACCCGGACGCGGACGTCCGGGCGCGGGGTCAAACACCATGCTAACAGGCGCGCGCGTTCCCCCTGGTCTCTACAGCCGGGCGGCCGTTGGAATTACGCCCTACACACGGCACAGTGATCGGCTCTCGTCCCGTCCCGGATGATCGGCGGCTCACCGGGTTAGAAGCGAACGCCCCGGCAGTGACGATTTTGGCAGTGAGGATTTGGTTTTGCAGGGCTTCCGTCTATTGAAGACTACGGTTTAGGCCGGGTGACGCACGTGCTTTGGATACCCGAACTCAAGATTGATCTTGTGGTTGATTGCCTGACTGGACCGAATTCAGAACACGGAATTAATGCCTGCTGGTCATCAAACCGTGTAATTTGTTGATTCTACTGGTGCGCCCGGAGTGATTCGAACACCCGACCTTCTGGTTCGTAGCCAGACGCTCTATCCAACTGAGCTACGGGCGCAACTTTCTCTCTCAGTATAACGAACGCGTGAGCGCTGCCGCATGGCAGACGCAGGTCGGCGTAACGGGCGGTTCCGCACCCCGACCGCTGCGCAGCCTCAGTCTTCCAGGCCAATACTGAGATTTATGGCCCTGACCATCAAAGGCGTCGAACCCGATCAGAATTCCGCGCTGGCTGCGATCGAGAAAAATACCGGACCAATGAATTTCTTCCGGATCATGGCTCACCGGCCGGAGGCTATGGAGGACGTTGCGCGTCTCTATGGCACGATCATGGGCCCTGGCGCGCTCGATCACCGCACCAAAGAGATCGTGTATTTAGCGGTTTCCACAGTGAACGAGTGCGCATACTGCACCGCGCACCACGTGAAGAGCGGGTCGGCGGCGGGGCTCTCCGCTCAGGATATTGAAGAAATCCGTACGGAACAGAATCAGAACTTCGGCCCAAAAGAGACCGCGGCGCTGCATTACGCGCGCGAACTCACGCGCACCTGCTCGGCGGAGGCTGACACGCGCGATGCGCTGCAGGAGTTGTTCACGGCGAACCAGATTGTGGAACTGACGCTGGTGATCGCACTGGCGAATTTCACAAACAGGTTTAACAACGGGCTTACTGTTCCGCTTGAAGCGCGACCGCTGAGCGCGCGATAACCTGTCCTGTTGGCAATCCTTTCGGGAATCCATCCCGTCGCCGAGGCTCTCCGGGCAAAGCGTCCGCTTGAACGAATTCTGGTGGCCAGGGGCGCCGGCGGCGCGCGGCTGCAGGAAATTATCGATCTTGCACGCTCGTCGGGAACGCCAGTGAGATTCGAAGATCGCGCGGCGTTAAACCGGCTCTCCGGCGTCAAGTCGCATCAGGGCGTCGTGGCGCTGGGCGCGGCGAGCCGCTACTCCGAGTTGAGCGATGTCGCGCCCGCGGCGAAGCTCATCGTTGTTCTCGATGGGGTCGAAGATCCGCATAATCTGGGCGCCGTTATTCGCACCGCACACGCAGCGGGAGCGGGAGCGGTGGTCATCCCGGAGCGCCGTGGCGCCGGACTCACCGATACGGTCGCCAAAGCCGCGGCGGGCGCGCTCGAATATCTGCCCGTGGTTCGCGCGGCAAACGTAAATCAGGCGTTGCGATCGCTGAAGCAACTCGAATACCTCATCTACGGTCTCGATGAACGGGGCGACGTGGAATACACGAGCGTAACCTGGCCGGAGCGCAGCGTGATCGTACTCGGGGCCGAAGGCGCCGGTCTGCACGATCTGGTGAAGCGCAATTGCGATGCGCTGGTTCGAATTCCCATGGCCGGACGCATCGCTTCATTAAACGTATCCGTCGCGGCGGGCATCGTTCTCTTCGCCTGGCGGGCGGGACGCGGGAATTCCGCATAGCAACATCACGGTCTTTGGGCGCCTTCTAGCCTCAACACCACTCTCAATTCCTTTCGCCAGCCGGCCGAGATCCCTGCCCTCATGATCCTGATACGAGGATCCAGATAACCGAGCAGCGTCTCCGTTGTGGAGTGGAAGCTGAGCGCCGGCGCGACGAGCAGCAAACGCGGGCTGCTGCGACGAATCGTGGCGCCCGCGAAGTAGCCGAGCCGCTCGAAATCTCCGGCGGCGAGATGCTTGCTGACACGCAACCAGTAGTCGACTGCCTGGAACGGCAACTGGATGTCCTCGGAAGTTTTCAGTTCGATGACGACAAGTTCCCCCGTATGATCCGCGGCGAGCAGGTCGACGACGCCGCGATCCCGGCCAGCAAAAAGAGGCGCCTGTCCGTAGATTGGGTACTGCAGGAGCGATGCGTCGATTGCGCACGGATTCGCGCGGACCAGCGCTTCCAGCCAGTGCTCCGGGTTGCGGGTATATAGAGGATGCTGCCGGTCCTCGGCGTTTCCATGGCGGACGCGAGCCAACTCGCGGGCGAGCGCGGCTGCCTCGGACATGGATGCCCGCTTCTTCCTTCCGATGCCGCAAAGCAGTTTGCCGGCTGGCAGGGCCGGCATCCAGCGGGCGAATTCGAGACCTCGCACTTCGTAGCTGACGCTGCCGGCGCTTTGCGGCACGCGTTCGACTCCATCGATGCCGAGGTCCGGAGCCATGCCGCAGGCCACCACCGCCGCTCCGCGGCATGGCGGCAAGGTCGAATCGACGTTACCTGCGTCGGCGGGATCGATCTGCTCGATTCGGAGTTTATCGTCGTAGATGAAGGCGGCGCACTGGAGCCTATCGGGGTTTAGAACCGCGATGCGATGAGCGACATCGCGCTCGCGCCGGTCCGGGACGAAAAGCAGAAGCCGGTCGATGCGCAACCGCTTCTCGCGGCGGCGCAGATGATCGAGCCAGATGAGCCCGAACGGCGCCACGCCAGCGCAATCGAGTGCCTCCGGCGGGGCTGCCATCGCGGCGATTCCTTCACCTTTTCGCCGCAGAAATGCTCTCACATAGGCAGGTGAAAGGCTCGCCTCGAGATTTGGGTCGGCGCTTGTTTCCTCCACAGTCCAATGAGGATATTCACGCGCGAGAAGAAGCGCGAACTGGTCCCTGAAGGCGAGTCGCGACATGCGCTTTTCGAGGTGTCCGGCCTCGGGCGCGGCGAGATCAGCAATCTGAAGTTCGGCCGGAATCTTCGGGAATCGCTCGGTGGCGAGTGACAAGCGGTCGCGGCCGCGTTCGGTGACCGCCAGTATGCGGCGCGACAGATTGCGTTCTCCCGCCCATGCCTGCAGCACCAGCCGCCCGCCCCATTCGGAAAGTTCCCATTGCCCGGCGACCAGGCGCAGCGGTTCTTCACCGCGATCGAGTAACGCCGGCTGTTCCGCCGTGGAGATGAATTCCTCGACCACTGCGCGGATTTCGGCGTCTGTGCCCACGCGCGGGAGGATAGCAGTTGCCGGAGCAGCCTTTCCTATTCCGGCCCAAAAATGGAGATACCGCTATATGCCGGCGAATTCGGCCCAGATGATGGTGTGATCCGATGCGGCATCCGCCTTGCGCGGAGCCATATCTACTTCGCAGCGAACGCAGCGAGCCGCGAGAGGTTCGGTTGCGAGGATGTGATCGATTCGCCAGCCCCAGTTATTCTGAAGCGCGTTCCGGAAGTAATCCCAATAAGTGTACTGGACAGCCGCGGGATGGAGCTTGCGAAACACGTCCACGAATCCCCAGGAAAGCGTCTCTTTGAACGCGTTTCTGGCGTCGATGTGGAAGTCGACGTCGTTGACGCGCCGGTCGGGGTGGTAGACATCGATAGGTTCAGGGGCTACGTTGATGTCGCCTGCCCAGACCGCTGGTTTCGAGGCGTCTTTGAGCTGAAGGTCAAAATATTCGCGGAGACGGCGAAACCATTCAAGCTTGAAAGCGTACTTGTCGGAATCGATGCGGAAACCCTGGGGCACGTAAGTGTTGACGATAGTCACACCGTTGAGAACGGTGAGCAGGATCCGGTCGTCTTCGGGGTCGGGGCCGCCATGCATGCCATTGACGATGCGCTCGGGCTCCTGAAGAGTCAGGGTGGCGACGCCGTTGAATCCGGTGATGCCGCGATAAGTGGCGTGATAGCCCGCGGCGCGAATCGGCAGCTCCGGGAAATCCTTGTCCTGCACCTTGGTTTCCTGCAGGCACATGACGTCAGGCTTGTGCGCGCCCAGCCATTCGACGAGGATCGGCATGCGCTTGCGGATGGAGTTGACGTTCCAGGTGGCGATTTTCATCAGGAGGCAGGAACAACTCCATCGTACGACCGACGCGGGGCACGAACCCCGGATTGCGCGTCAGCGGGCGGCCGAAGCATAGGCGTCGAAGACGACCTTCATTGTCTCGAGATAGTCGGAGCCGCTCGATTCGAACTCTCGCCCGGACCGCATGCACTCGACGAAGTGTGTTTCGAGAGCATAGACGCAATCGCCCGCGAAGTTCCGGTTCTCGTGCGGGTAATCGAGGTTATATGCGGGTTTGCCGAGTTGCTTGATGCGGATGTTGCCGTCGCCATCGAGCGTGAGATGGCCGGCCGAGCCATCGATGCGGAGTTCGACGAAGGTGTAGCGGGGATTTGCCGCTTCGGTTTCGTTATAGCGATTGGCGTCCCAGATTGCGGTCGCGCCCGAATCGAAGGTCAGGCAGAGTTGGCCGGCGTCCTCGCCGCGTATGCACGGATTGAGTCTGCGGATGTGAGCGTGAACGCTCTTCACCTCCCCGAGCAGATAGCGGAACGTGTCGACGAAATGAATTCCCGTCTCATAGATGAGCAGGCGGGGATAATCGCGAAAGAACGGCTGACGATCGAGATAGGCGTTTTCTCCCCAGCCATCGCCCAGACGCGTCAGCGCGTGGATGTGGGTGAACTCCCCGATGGATCCGGCTCGCTGGATCTGTTTGATCGCACGATACCAGGGCTGCCAGCGAAAGTTCTCGTGAACCATCAGACGGACACGCGCGCTGTTTGCCACAGAGACGATGCGGGCGGCTTCTTCATAAGTCGGCGCGAGCGGCTTCTGGGAGATGATGTGGATTCCGCGCTGCGCGGCAAACGCGATGATTTCCTCGTGAGTTACGGGAGGCGTGATGATGTCGATGAAATCCGGCCGCTCCCGCTCGATCATCTGCTTCCAGTCGGTATCGAAGTTCCGGATGCCGAACTGCGCCTGAGCGGCCCGCGCCTTTTCTCCAACGAGATCGCACACGGCGACAAGTTCCACTTCCGGGATGCGGCTCCACGCCTCCAGATGGAACCGCGAGAAGTAGCCGGCCCCAATCACGGCGCCGCGGAGCGGAAGCTTATCGAGCGGCGCCATCAGGCTTCACCCGCCAGACAGCTCGCCACCGGGGGAGCAACGGCCGGGCGTTCCGGCGAGCGCATTTTTGCCCAGCATCCGATGCTTATGACATTGAGCGCCGCGGCGATCCAGAAATAGGCCGACGCACTGCCGGTCGCTTCTCTGAGCAATGGAAAGGCGTTCGCGCTGGCAAACGAACCGACACTGCCGATCATGTTCATGGCGCCCGAGACGCTTCCGGTATCGCGACCGGCAATATCGGCGCAGTATACCCAGCTTGGGCTGACCGTCATATCCGAACCGAAGACGGCGAGCGTGAAACATGCGCTGGCCGCCCAGGGCGTCGCCGCATACATCAGCGCGATGATGCCGATGGCAGACAGCGCGAAGCCGGACATGGCAGGTATCCGGCGTGACCACGCCCGATATCGGGATTTGAACAAAGAATCCACCATCCAGCCGGCGATCCACTGAGAGAGCGTTCCGGCGAGCAGCGGCGCCATGGCGAACTCCGCGGCATCGCCACGGCTCAGATGAAATTGAGATTGCAGATACGGCAGCATCCAGGACAGCCCCAGGAAGAATGTGAAGTTGCTGGCGAAATATTGCAGAACGGCAAGAAGCATCGGCCGGGAGCGCAGGCGATGCCAGATTCGGGCGCTGGACGCGGCGGACTGCTGATCGGTCGCACCGCCGCGCTGCCGTCCGGCCGCGGGCCGATTTCGGAACCATAGAAACCATAAGATGGCCCAGCACAAGCCGAGGCCGCCGAGGATGCGGAAGGAACTCCGCCAGTTCCAGCGCGCGAGCATCCACGCCAGCAGAGGAAAAGAAACGGCTCCTCCCAGACGCGTGCCGGAGAAGAGGATTCCATTGGCGCGTCCGCGTTCTCCTTCCGGCAACCAGTCGCAGATGGCGCGAGTGGCGCCGGGAAACGCGCCCGCTTCGCCAATCCCAAAAAGGAAGCGAATGGCGACGAGCGAGGGAAGATTCCAGGCCGAGCCGGTCAAAGCCGTCAGAAAACTCCACAGGCCGACCACCGCGGTGAGTATGAGTCTGGGGCCGAATCGGTCAGCAAGCCAGCCGGAAGGAATCTGCGCGACGGCGTAACCGAGGGCGAAAGCGCTGAAGGCCAGTCCCATCGCGGTGTCGGAAAGGCCCATTTCGCCGGCGATCGAGCCTTTCGCGCCGGAAATGCACACGCGATCGACATAAGTGATCATCGAAAGCGCGAACAGGATGAGAACCAGTGCGTACTTGTTCACCTCGCCGGAGTTGCTGCGGGGATTCAGCATGGTCCGCCAAAGACACGGCTGGCCGTGACGTCGAGGATGTTTCGCTTTGCGTCGTCCGCGATATCAAGCAAAAGTATCTTGCCGGTCTCAGTTGCCACGGACTCCGGAAGATCGGAGCCGATCATCAGACGATCGCTCGCGACATACGCGAGAACGTCCAGCACGTGATGGGGCATCAGGGAGGAAAGTTCGAGCACGACATTCGGGCAAAACAGGGCTGCAACGATGGCTTCATGTACGAAGATGCCGCCGCCCGAGTGCCCCACTACGACGGTGAGGTCCGGAAACTTCCGGGCCGGTGGCATCAGGAGGCAGGGCGAGGAAAAAGGAAGACCTGAGCCGGTATGACAAACAACGCTCATGCGATTTGCGAGCGCGGTCTCAAAAAAGAAATCGCTCAGAGGCGACATGGGATTAAGGCCGTGATACTGCGGCTGCAGCTTCAGCGCCGCAAAACCATAACGCTCACGGCAGCGGCGAACCTCGTCTTCGAACCTGGAGCGTTCCATCAGCGGATACAGGCACGCGGCGCCGAAGAGGCGATCCGGATATCTCTGCACGGCGCGGCCGATCAGATCGTGTTCGGCGCGATAGTCTTCCACAACTGGAAACGGAATCACCAGTGAGCGATCGACGCCGTGCCGGTCCATATTCCGCAGCAGTTCTTCGGGAGTGCAGCGCCGGTTGCTGTGCCGCGCCCGGCCAGCATGAGTGTGCGCGTCGAATATTCGAAAGCCCGAGATCATGGGGAAGCTGACTGGCAGGGACGGCCCGGTGATGTAGCTGAGGCCTGGCTAACGAAGACGGAACGAGCGCCATTAACCGCCTTCCAGCCGGCCCACGCACTCTGGCTGAGGATTCTAACATAGCCGTAACGGGGCTCCGGCGATGGAAAGCAAGGGCGGCGGACTGTTTTTCAACGGCCGTTTGCGGCCCCGATTTGTTCAGAACCCGCCGTGCTACAAAAGTTCCCATGTATCGCCGGGCATTTCTTGAAACCGTGGCCGCCGGGGCTTTCGCGCAGGCGGCGAACTCACAGATTCCTTCGCCACCTCCGGCCAACCACGCGATCAAACTCGGATTCGACACCTATTCGTTGCGCGCGTTCGGCTGGAAGGATATGCAACTGATCGATTTCGCTGCCCGGATGAAATGCGACACGCTGCAGATTTCCGATTCCGGCGACTATTCGAGCACGGACACGGCGCACCTGAAACAGGTCCGGGAGTATGCCGAGCGGGCAGGCATCCAGATCGATGCGGGGATCGCGTGCATCTGCCCGCTTTCGAAAAGCTGGAAGCCGAACCTGGGCACGCCTGAGCAGGTGATTGCGGACGGGCTGCGGATCGCGCATGCGGTGGGCGCAAAGTCGATGCGGTGTTTCGTAGGAACGATGGACGACCGGCGCGGGTCACGGCCGATCGAAGAATACATGGAAGCAACGATCAGGATTCTGCAGTCGTCGAAATCGCGAGCCCAGGATCTGAACCTGAAGATCGCGATCGAGAACCACGCGGGCGATCTGCAGGCGCGCGAGGTGCGCACGATCATCGAAGAAGCCGGCAGGGATTTTGTGGCCGCGAATCTCGATACCGGCAATCCCCTGTGGGTGATGGAAAATCCGCAGGTCACGCTGGAAATTCTGGGGCCCTATACAGTGACGACGCACGTGCGCGATTCGGTGGTGTTCCAGCATCCACGGGGCGCGGCGGCGCAGTGGGTGGCGCTGGGTGACGGCGTGGTGGACTGGACCGCGTTCTTCGATCTGTATCGAAAGGTCTGCCCGACGGCGCTTCTGCAACTGGAGATCATCACAGGCAGGCCGCCGCAGATTCTGCCATATTACGAGCGGGAATGGTGGAAGTGGTTCGCGAAGCAACCGGCGAGCGAGTTTGTGCGCTTCGAGGAGATGGCGCAGCACGGGCATCCTTATATGGGAACGATGGTGATCGAAGATGCGCCGGGAAACCATCCCGCGGAATACGCGTCCGCGCTGCGTGAGCAGCAGCGCGTGGATCTGGAACGCAGCATTCACTACGCGCAGGAGCAGCTCGGACTGGGTGTCCGGGCTCATCAGAAAGCATGAACAGGGTAGCCGCGCGCCTGTCGGAATAGTTCACCTGCGCAGCAGCAAATTTCATGCGGAAGCCAGCCGCGTTCGTTACGGAAACAGGCCGCAGCGCGCTAAGGAGGTCGCTCCCGCTTCGTTCACGGGCGGGACGTCGGAGTGCTGGCCTCTCCCCCACTACCGCCTGCGTTCGCGCCGCCGTTGCCCGAAGCGGCGGTTGGGCCGCCCGTGCCAGAGTTGCCCGCAGTGTGTCCATTCTCACTGCCCGCCGATCCCGAGCCGGTTCCGACTCCCCCGCCCGTGCTGGCCCCGTTTCCATCCGGCGCATAGCTCTCGCTCGGGTGCGTACGCGGTGAATTGCCGCGATTGTTGCAGCCGGCCAGACCGAAGGCGATGATTGCGGCTGCTGCGGAATTAACAACAAGATGTCGAATAGAGTGCTTCATTGGTCTGCCTGTCATCGTGCATGCAAACGTCCGCTCGCGGGCCGGCAGCGTGTCTGAATTACCTTAGGACGTGCTACTTTCGGACTGGAAGGAGCACCCGCGCCGATGGGGAAATTTCTGCTCGGCCTCTTCACCGGGGCCGTGCTCGTAGTGCTGATCGCCGTGATCGGCTTTTTTGCGATCGCCTCGCTCAAGTCGAAGCCGCCTGTCATCGCCGATAATTCCACGCTGGTTCTGCATCTCGAGGGAGACGTGCCGGAGCGGCCTCCGGTAGAACTGCCCTTCGCGGGCGCGGTTGATCTGCCCTTCGTCCAGGGCAACGCGCCACTCACAGTGGAAAACGTCTGGTCCATGCTGCGCCGGGCCGCCGGCGATCCAAAGATCAAAGGTATTGTTCTGGAGCCGCAGAATCTCTCGATCGGCTGGGCGAAGATGCAGGAGATCCGCGCCGATGTCGAGAGTTTCCGGAAGTCGGGCAAGCCTGTTTTTGCTTATCTCCGCTCGCCGGGCGCGCGCGAATACTACGTCGCGACCGCGGCCTCCAAAGTCTTTATGGGTCCGGTGGATCTTCTCAACCTGAAGGGCATCGCCTTCGGGATGATGTACTTCAAGAACACTCTGGACAAGCTGGGCGTGAAAGTCGACGTACAGCACGCGGGCAAGTACAAAGACTACGGCGATATGTTCGTCCGCACGGATATGAGTCCGGAAACGCGCGAAGTGATGAACAGCGTGGCCGACGATGTTTATGGCGATCTTGTGAATGCGATCGCAAAGGGACGGAACAAGAGCGCGGGCGATGTGCGCGGGATAATCGACAACGGTCCGTTCCTTTCGTCGCAGGCTAAGCAATACGGACTGGTGGACGACCTTCGCTACGAGGATGAAGTTTTCGGACAGTTGCGGGCGCAGCTTCATCAAAACGAACTGAAGAAAGTCGGCGAGAAGGAATATGCGGAGGTCCCGGACAACTCGGCCGCCCGAGGCGACCGGATTGCGTTCGTTGTGGCTGAGGGAACCATCACGCGCGGCGATCCTTCGAATACAAACGACACGGATGGTCTCCAATCGGAAGACTTCGACCGGATGCTGAACCGCGTCTCGAACGATTCGTCCGTCAAGGCGGTAATTGTACGCATCGATTCGCCGGGTGGCGAAGTCACCGCATCGGACGACATGTGGCGCGCCATGAACGATCTCAAGAGCAAGAAACCAGTGGTCGTTTCCATGTCCGACGACGCGGCGTCCGGAGGGTATTACATGGCCATGTGCGGGGCGCCGATTGTCGCCTACCCGGAAACGTTCACGGGTTCGATCGGCGTCGTGTTCGGCAAGCCGGATCTGCACGGTCTCTATGACAAGGTCGGCGTGAGCGAGGATTTCGTCAGCCGGGGACGGTTCGCGCTGATCGATTCCGAATACTTCCCGCTGAGCGATGCGGGCCGGCAGAAGCTGAAGGAAGGGATCGATTCCGATTACCAGCAATTCGTGGCGAGGGTCGCGGCGTCGCGTCGCAAACCCGTGGATGCGATCCAGGCAGTGGCGCAGGGCCGCGTCTGGATGGGCGATCAGGCGCGGGCGAACGGCCTGGTGGACGAACTCGGCGGCATCGATCGGGCGATCGATATGGCGAAACGAGCCGCGGGAATTCCAGCCACGAGCCAAACTCATCTTGTGATCTATCCGCCCCGGCGCAGCCTGTGGGACATTCTGATGCACTCGAATTCTTCCGATGCGCAGATGAATGAGTTGCTCTCGCGAGCGGGCCTCGAGGGGCTTCGGGCCGCGTGGAAAGACGCGCGCCTGCGCGTCTGGATGCGCGGCGGACGTTTGGCAATGCAACCTTTTGCGGTGACATTTCAGTAGGTTTCACCAAAGCCGCTGGGATCGGCCTGCCCTGGGAACGCCTTCGGCAAGTCAGTGAGAGTGCTGGCGAAGCCACGCCGCCGCTCTTTTGCCCCGAAATTGCCTGCGAACTTCAGTTACGGCAGACTGATGGCGCGTTTGCCAAACGAGTGCGTTGCCTCGGACGAATCGGATGAATCCGGTGTGACGCGCTCGGCGAGATCGTAGGCAGTGGCGGTTTCGCGCGGATTGCCGTATTCGCCGACCGAATGTAAAAGCTTCTCTTTGCGAATGACGCTCGTGATTCCGCAGCGCTGGTCTTCCACGAACAACTCATTCACGCCGGACGGAAGCGCCAGAAGACGCTCGAGCACAGTGGCATACTGCGCCGCGGCGGGCACGGTCTCCTTTCCGTGCGACCCGCCTTTTTGCGATGCGTCGCAGGGCATCTCGATGCGCATGCGGCCGGAATAGACCGAGCGCGTTTCGAAGAGCCG
>DAIDJK010000195.1 GCA_027450225.1 Bryobacterales bacterium
CGCCGAGGAATTTACGCTCCGGGCAAAACAGAACCACGCCCACATTCACGAACTCCTCGCGCTCCACGCGCGGCACCACGCGAATCACGGCGTAATCGAATGCAACGCGGTCAAATGGCGGCGCGGGCACGAATCGCCTCCCCGGTGAAAATCGGCGACGCTTCGAGGCGCCCTGAAAGAAACCGCAGGTATCCGGCGCGGGGATCGTCCGCCGGGATATGGGCGAGCCAGTCCTCGGGAACCTCGGCCAGAATGCGCGTGAACAGACCTTCGTTCAGCATTTGCCGCAACTGTGCTGCGGCATCCGGGAGAGTGGCCGCCCACGGGAGCAGAATGTGATTCCGGATCGCGGTAAACGGCGACAGAGCCACCCGGTCGAGCGACGGCCAGTCGTGATGGAAATAGAGCGCCGCGCCATGATCGATCAGCCAGGGCGACTTATGCCAGAGGAGCAGATTCGGATTGTGCGGCGTACGGTCCACGTTCGTGACGAAAGCGTCGAACCAAACGGCGAGGGAAGCGAAATCGGCAGTGGCGCGGTCGCCCGCGGCCGGGTCGAACATCACTGAGCCGGGAAGATAGTCGAGCCCGAGATTGAGGCCGGTGCTGGCGCGCAGAAGATCGCGAATCTCCTGATCGGGTTCGTTGCGCCCGAGTGCGGCATCGACTTCGATGAAAACGATCTCCGGAACCGGCAGGTCGAGCGCCCTGCCGATTTCGCCCGCCACCAGTTCCGCCACCAGGGCGAGCGGTCCCTGGCCCGCGCCGCGGAATTTGAGCACGTACAGTCCGAGATCGTCGGCTTCCACAATAGCCGGCAAACCACCGCCTTCGCGCAGTGGCGTCACGTAACGGGTGGCCCGGACAGTTCGAAGCATGAGTATGTCAGATCTCCACTCTGCCATTCCGCTCGAAATCGGGCGAGTGGCGCCGTAAGGTGCGGTTCGGCAACGGTGTTGTCTGAGACATGTGGAAACTCGATAGAGTACCAGTTATGCAGAGCGAATCGGGCTCGTCTCGGCGAGACTTCCTTCAGCAGGCCGCGGGAGCCGCCGCGGTGACGACGACAAAAGCCGGACCGAAGAGCCTCCCGCACGAAACAGCGGCGCGGCGGGAAGCCCGCGAGATCGGATACCCGCGCATATTCACGGGGCCGAAGCTGAAGATGATTTCGTTCCCTCTGGGGGGCGTCGGCGCAGGCAGCATCGGGTTGGGCGGACGCGGGCAGTTGCGCGATTGGGAAATCTTCAACAAGCCGGACAAGGGAGGATCTCCCGCGTACGCGTTTCCGTCGATCTGGGCGCAGGCGGCTGGCGCGGCGCCCGTGGCTCGCGTTCTCGAAGCGCGCATTGAACCGCCTTATGAAGGGCCCTCGGGACTGGGAGCAAACAATGTGCCCGGGCTGGCGCGGCTGCAATCGGCGACATTCATTGGCGAATATCCGCTGGCGCGCATCGAATTCGCGGATGGGGATTTGCCGGTGAACGTTTCGCTCGAGGCCTTCTCGCCGTTTATCCCGCATGACGCGGAGGAGTCGGGACTACCCGTGGCGATTCTAAGGTACCGGGTAAAGAATCCCGGGCGCGCCGCGGTCGATACCGCAATCGCGTTTTCGATCGACAATCCCGTGCGCGTTGCCGGGGATGCCGGGGGCGCGGCGGCGCTGCACGTGGACTCGCGCGTCAACGAATTTCGAGATGCGGGCGTGATTGCGGGAATGGTGATGTCGAATCCGCAACTCGCCGACGATGATCCGATGCGCGGCGAATTCGTCGTATGCGCGTTGAATCCCGGGCAGGCAACATTTACGCACTGGCGCGGCTGGCCGCAATCGCGCTGGTGGAACGCGCCGATGCTCTACTGGGACGACTTCGCAGCCGATGGCGAACTGGGCGACGAGCCGGACCCGCGGAACGCGGTGGGCTCTATCGCGCTCAAGAAGACGATCGCGCCCGGGGCCACGCAGGAGTTCACGTTTCTGCTGGCCTGGCGATTCGCCAATCGAACACCGGCGTGGTGCGGATGGACGGCGCCGAAGGGCCGGGAACACGACGTGATCGGCAACAATTACTGCACGCGTTTTCCCACCGCGTGGGGAGCAGCAGAGTACGCGGCTCAGAATCTCGAACAGCTCGAAGGGAGAACAAAAGCATTCGTCGCCGCATTTCGTGAGAGCACGCTGCCGGCTGTGGTGAAAGATGCTGCTGGCGCCAATCTGAGTACGCTGGCCACAACCACATGCTTCCGCACCGCGGATGGCGAGTTCCACGGCTTCGAAGGCGTCAACGACCATCTCGGCTGCTGCTTTGGCAACTGCACGCACGTCTGGAACTACGAAACGGCGACGGCGCATCTTTTTCCGTCGCTTGCGCGATCGCTGCGAAAAGCTTCGTTTGGATATTCCATGGACGATAACGGCGCGATGCGATTCCGCCAGATGCTGCCTGACGGCTCGGATCGGTTTGGCTACGCGGCGGCGGACGGGCAGATGGGACAGATCGTGCACGCGTATCTGGACTGGAAACTCTCGGGCGACGCCGAATGGCTTCGCGAGAACTGGCCTCGCGTCAGGAAGGCGATCGAGTTCGCGTGGGTCCCCGGCGGATGGGACGCAAACAAGGACGGCGTGCTCGAAGGCGTGCAGCACAACACCTACGACGTGGAGTTCTACGGGCCGAATCCCATGTGCGGCATCTATTATCTGGCCGCGCTGCGCGCCTGCGAAGAGATGGCGCGCGCGATGGACGACAGCGCCGGTGCGGCAGAGTACCGGCGGCTGTTCGAGAGCGGCAGTCGCTGGATTGACGCCAATCTGTTCAACGGCGAATTCTATGTGCAGAAAATTCGCGCGTTCCGCAATGACGAGATCGCGCCTGCCTTGCGCAGTAATATGGGCGCGGACGACCCCGAACATCCGCAGTATCAGGTTGGAGAGGGCTGCCTGGTGGATCAGCTGGTAGGCCAGTATCTGGCGGAAGTGGCCGGGCTGGGCGCGCTCGTCTCTCAGGAGCACGTGCGGGCTACGCTTCGGGCGATTTATGAGTACAACTACAAGCGCTCCCTGGCGAAGCACGATACCGTGCAGCGCACCTTCGCGTTGAATGACGAAGCGGCCATGGTGATCTGCGATTACGCGAAGACCCAAAGGCCGAAAATTCCGTTTCCGTATTACGCGGAAGTAATGACCGGCTTCGAATATTCCACAGCGGCTCACATGCTTTACGCGGGTATGGTCCGCGAAGGCATCGAGTGTATCGGCAACATCCGCGCGCGGTACGACGGCGAGAAGCGCAATCCCTGGGACGAGGCCGAGTGCGGACATCACTATGCGCGGGCAATGGCATCGTGGTCCGGCGTGCTGGCGCTGAGCGGATTCCGCTACGATGGGCCGTCGCAGGCTGTGATCGCGCACCCCCGCTGGCGGACTTCCGGCGATTTCCGGTGCTTCTGGTCGACCGCCACCGGCTGGGGCGTCTTCTCCCGATCCGCGAACGAGGCGGGCGCTCGATTGCGTCTTCGCGTGATCGAAGGCTCGCTTGCGGCAAGTTCCTGCGATTTCGCCGCGGGCGGGAAATCCACTACCGCGAAGCTGAACGGGAATCCGATTCCGCACGCGATGAAGAATGTGAGCTTTCAGTTTGCGCCTTCCATCGTCATCGACGCCGGTGGCGAACTCGAACTCCAGGTTATGGCATGAGCCATAAGCCCTGGCTGGCGCTCGTCGGCGGATTCCTCGGCGCCGGGAAAACCACTCTGATTACCGCGGCGGCCCGCGAACTCACCCGGCGCGGCGTGAAATGCGCGGCCATCATGAACGATCAGGGCGCTGGTCTGGTCGATACCCGGATTGCCGGCGCGGAGGGAATCCTTGCGGACGAAGTCACTGGCGGGTGCTTCTGCTGCCGGCTTTCGGATCTCATCGATGCGGCGCGCGAACTGGCGCGGCATTCGCCCGGGGTGATCTTTGCGGAACCTGTCGGAAGCTGCACGGATATATCCGCCACCACCATCCGCCCTCTGTTGCGCGACCACGCCGATGAGTTCCGGCTTGCTCCGTTCACGGTACTGGTGGATCCATCGCGCGCGGCCGCTATCCAAAACGCGCCCGGCGATGACGATTTCGCCTTTCTGTTCCGCAAGCAAATTGAAGAGGCGGATATCGTCTGCATGACGAAATCCGACCTGTTCCCGCATCGGTCGATCGCGATTTCCGACGCGCGGCGTATCAGCGCGAAAACGGGCGACGGGGTCGCCGCATGGCTCGACGAAATTGTTTCCGGCGAGCTGCGCGCCGGACGAACGGTTCTGGATATGGATTATGAGCGCTACGCGGCTGCGGAAGCGGCGCTCGTATGGCTAAATCTCGAACTCACTCTCGCGGCGAGCGATCCGGTCTCGCCTGCGATGGCAATCGGCCCGATGCTGGACCGAATCGCCGCCGGGCTCCGCAGCGCAAACATCGAAATCGCGCATTTGAAAATCGCCGATGATGCCGATTCGGGGTTCCTCAAAGCCGCCATCTGTGAAACTTCCGCGGCTCCTTCGGTGGATGGCGCTCTCGATGCGTCGCCCGCCGTAAAACATCGTATCCGCCTGAATCTGCGCGCGAGAGGCAATCCGGACCCGGTTCGCGCAATTGTGTCCACGGCTGCGAGCGCGTTGCCGGGAACGGCGGAAATCATACGGTTCGAGTGTTTTCGCCCGGCGCCGCCCAAACCGGAGCGCCGCCTCACAGTATGATCGGAGTTTGAAGGCTCGCAGCGCTCTACTGCTGCTCCTGGGCTTTTTGCCCTTGCGCGCATCGGACGAATGGATTCGCGTTTCGACGGCGCACTTCGAGGTGGATACCACGGCCGGCGAGAAGCGCGGCCGGGAAACCGCTCTCGAATTCGAGAAGGTGCGCGAATTCTTCGAGCGCGCCTCGCCGCTGAAGCCGCCGCAGGGCGACACTCCTGTTCGCATCATCCTCTTCCGCACGGAACAGCAGTATGCGCAGTATGCGATCAACGGCGTAGCCGTCGCGTTCTATGCCGCCGGGCCAACCCGGGATTACATCGTGCTGCAGGATTCGCCGCAGAAGTACTCGACCGCGATCCACGAATACATGCATCTCATCGTCCGGCACAGCGGCCTCAAAATACCGCTTTGGCTGAACGAAGGATGGGCCGATGTATATTCCACGCTGCGCCCCACGCATGACGGCGCGGCAGTGGGCGATCTGCTGCCTGGGCGCATCGCAACGCTCGAACAGTCCCCGTGGATGGACTTCAACACGCTGACATCCGTCACGCAGGCTTCGCGCGCGTATAACGAAGGAGATCGCGCAAACATCTTTTATGCGGAAAGCTGGGCGCTCGCGCACATGCTCTATCTGGCGCCGGACTACAAGGACCACTTTCCAAAGTTCCTGATGGCGCTGCACCGGGGGGAGAACACTGCGGCCGCATGCGAAACCGCGTTTGGAAAGACGCCGGATCAGGTCTACGCGGATTTGCGGAACTACCTGGCTCGCCGCAAGCTCTATGGCGCGGTGTTCGAAACGCCGCTGACCAAAGCCGCCGGGGAGCAGCGAGTCGAGCAGCTTTCCGAATTCGACGCCGATCTGATGCTGGCCGATCTGATGGCCGCAACCAATCGAAAGAATGTCGCCCGGCAGGAGTACGAACGGCTGGAGAAGCTGCGTCCGAACGATCCGGATATTGCGCAGGCGATTGGCTTCATCGATTTGAGCGTCGGCGACAAACCTTCGGCGCGCCGCCGCTTGCGGCAGGCATTTGAGGAGGGCGCCGGCGACCCGCGCATGTGCGTCGAACTGGCGCAGCTGGATCATGACGAGGGCGCAGCCCCCGGAGTCATCATTCCCGTTCTCGAGCGCGCTTTGAAAACGCGGCCCGACTATGCGGATGCGCAGGTTGAGCTGGGAATCGAACAGGTGGCTGCGCGGGATTACAAACAAGGCATCGCCACGCTGGCCTCCGTTCGCACCGTGCCGCCGCGCGAAGCCACTCCGGTGTTCAGCGCTCTGGCTTACTCCAGCCTCGAAATTGGCGATCTCGATGCCGCGCGCGGTTACGCGGCCACCGCGCTCAAATGGGCGACGACCGACGCTCAGCGAGCCGCCATCGCACAGATGACTTCGCTGATCGCCGCGCGTGCGCGTATCGCCGTCCGAAAGGACGAGACTATCGAACACGCTTCGGGCACAGTGGCCAATGTGATCTGCTCGGCGGACGGAAACCGTCTGGAGCTGCGGGTGGGCGGCCGCACCCTGATGCTCGCCATGCCGGACCCCCGCGCCATCGAGTTCAGCAGGCTCGGCGGCGGTCCGCTCGAAATGCATTGCGGACCCCAGAAGGCGGCTCCGGCGATCGTTGATTACGCTCCGGCGCCGGCGGGATCGATCGTCGCGGGCGTGGTGCGGAGAATTGAATTGGGAGCTGCGCGATGATCAAAATCGGACAAAAAACGGCCACGGTGGAGGACCCGCTTGGTCACCTGACCGCGTGTCACCGCAGAATCGAACAGCGGCTCGAAACTCTCGAGCGTGCGGGAGAGTGGCTTGGATCGCCCGACGCCGGCAAACGCGCGGAAGCCATAGGCGCCATCGCCTCCGCTTTGCGCTTTCTCGATTCGAGCGGTGTGCTGCATACGGTAGATGAGGAAGAGAGCGTGTTTCCGCGCCTTGTTTCAAAGCTGGAATCCAGCGAGCGGGATTATGTGGAGGCGCTGGAGCGGCAGCATCGAGTGGTGGATGCGGCATACGCGGATTTGAAGAGAACCATCGGTGATGGAGATTTTGCGGCGTATCGCGAAGCGGCGTCGCGCGTCGCGAAACTCTATCGCGAACACATCGCGTCCGAGGATGTAACTTTGATCGCAATGGCGCAACGGTGTCTGTCGCCGGACGAAGTGACTGCCATCTCTGCCGAGATGCGCGCGCGTCGAGGTCGCGCGTGATTCAGGTCGCATCGAGAACCGAGGAATCGGATCCACAACAGGCGTTTATTCCGGACCGCGTCAATTGTCTGTCGGACGTTCGATGTGATCCACGATAAGAACCTGCACGGGTCCTTTGGCCCCCTGGAGTTTCAGACCCAGCTGCCTCTGCAGCGCGGTAAAGATCGACGGTCCGGTGTCCGCGTCTTCCGGCGCAGGCCGGGGCTGTTGCTCGATCGTCCGGCCGGCGACGAATTTCGGGTGCAGATCGGCGGGAGTCACTTCGAGGTGTAAATCGAACCGTCCCGCGATTCCGGTCTTGTCAATCACCTCGCGATCCAACACCATGCCGAGCCATGAACAGAGATTCGCGATGGTTGCCCCAGGAGCATCGATCGCCGCGACGTCGCCGGCGGAGCTGACCTTGGACTTCCCACATACAGGCGTCGCCGCGTTGGCCAACTCCGGCGGGTGATCGATGTCGGAAATTATGCACGCGCCTTCTTTCGTCGCGGTCAGCTTCGGACCGTTCTTCGCAACAGTAAGAAGGTAAACCGGGCCTTCTCTGGTCTCGCGATGGACTCGCAGCTT
>DAIDJK010000196.1 GCA_027450225.1 Bryobacterales bacterium
GGCGCGCGCTATTTCGAGCAGTCCGGCCGAGCCCGACGCATTATCAATGGCGCCGTTATAAATCTGGTCGCCCTTCAGACTTGTATCGCGGCCCAAATGGTCCCAGTGCGCGGTATAGATCACGTATTCGTCTTTGTGCGCCGGATCGCTGCCCTCAAGCTTCGCGATCACGTTGTGCGAGTCGATTTTGCGCAGCGTGTTTTCAATTTTGAAACTGGCTTTCGCGCCCGGCAGCGTAACTGGCTTGAAATTCCGTTCGAGCGCCGATTTCTTCAGCGCCGCCAGATCGAGTCCAGCCATCCTGCAAAGCTCCGCGGCTTTGTCATGCGTCATCCAGGCTTCCACTGGAACGCGGTTCATATTGTTGTCCGGCGTTTGGATGTCGAACGCTTCGCGGCCGCCCCAGCTCCCGACCACGACCTCAAACGGGTATCCAGCCGTTGCCGTTTCGTGAATGATAATGGCGGCCGCGGCGCCCTTCTGTGACGCGATCTCATACTTGTATGTCCAGCGGCCGTAGTAAGTCATCGCATTGCCTTTGAACATCTTCGAGTCGAGTTTCGAAGGATCGCTTGGATCGGGTATCTGCGGATCGTTCACCAACATCAGAATCGTTTTGCCATGAACGTCCACGTCTTTGTAGTCGTCCCAGTGGTATTCGGGCGCGACAACCCCGTAGCCAACAAAGACGATATCGGAATTCTTCACATCCACTCGCGGAATGTATCGGCGCGACACCGCCACATAATCCTTCTTGTCTTCCGCGGGCAGCCGCTTGCCCTTTACTGTGAACTGGGCGTCCGCCTTCGATGTCACTCCCGCCAGCGGTACCTTTTGCAAGTAAGTTCCGTCCGGATTTCCCGGCTTTAGCCCCATTTGCCGGAACTGGTCCTGCATGTAGGCAATCGTCTTGTCTTCTCCAGGCGTTCCGGGCGCGCGCCCTTCAAACTCATCCGAAGACAGCTTCCTGATTTCACTCAGCAAAGATCCGCTGCTGATGCTATCGAGCGCGGGCTCAAGGCTGGACTGAGACGAATGCGAGCAGGCTGCGATGAAGCACGCAAGAGCCACGACGGCTTTTTTCATTGACTACAGAGTAGCGAACCGGGCCGCAAACCCTCAGCCGAGTTCAGCCAGTCTTCGATAAACAAGCGCGACGGGGAGGCCCACAACGTTCGTGTAAGAGCCCTCAATGCGCTCGATAAATCTGGACGCAATGCCCTGAATTCCGTACCCGCCCGCCTTGTCCATCGGCTCGCCCGATGCGACGTACCCGTCGATTTCCGCCCTGGTCATCGGCGCGAACCACACCGCCGTAAAAGCCGAATCGCTCAACATTCGATTTCCCGCACGAAGCGAGATGCCGGTTATCACCTCGTGTTTTCTGCCGGAAAGGGCGGCCAGCATGCGCCGCGCGTCGTCCGCGTCAGCCGGCTTGCCCATGATCTCCGAGCCGAGTACGACCACCGTGTCGGCGGCGAGCACGATCTCGCCGGGGCGTGCTTCAACGGCAAGGTTTTTCTCTTCCGCGAGTCTCACCGCATAATCGGCCGCCCGCTCGCCGCGGCGCGGGGTCTCGTCTATGTCCGCAGGCCGTACCACGAAATGGAATCCGGCGCTCTGGAGCAACTCTGCACGCCGCGGCGAGCGGGACGCGAGGACTATCATTCCGTTCCGTGATGACCGTAGACCTTCTCGCCGGCCTCGACCGCGAAGGGCAGCCGGTTCTGCCGCGGTGGCAGTGGACAGGTCGCGTACGCGGTGAAGGCGCAAGGGGGATTGTGAGCGTGATTGAAATCCAGAGTGACAACTCCGTCTTTCGGCGGATCGGCATAGAGAAATCGTCCTGCCGGATACGTCGTTGCGCGGTTGGTGGAGTCTTTGAACATGAAAAACAACTGATTGTCTTCAACGACCGGCTCAAGCCGGAACGCCTTGCCGCTGCGGATCCATTCCGCGTATCCGGGGCAGTCTTCCTCGTCTGTCATCCCGAGGATGTTCATTATCGCTATTCTCTTCGCCGGTGAAAGGGGAACCCATTTCGCCTTCACGATCCAGGAAGGATCGGGTGGGAACCAACTCGTGCCCGTAAATTCGAGCCTGGTGGCCGCATTTGGATCTCTCAGCCGGATTCCGAACCGGTCGGATCGTCTTATGACCGTGAGCTCGAGGTTAGCAATGTGAACCACGGTCGGGTGATCCGTCGTATCCGGCTGCATCACAGCAGGATCGCCGTGGGCCGGAATCCAGGTAACACGTCTGCGCTCAAGCCGGAAAGCGCCTGCGTCCGGAGGAGCCGGCGCAGGCAGTTTCACGGAAGTATTCGGACCGGAGCCTGCCGGATTGGCGCCTTCATGCAGCCAGAAAAGACCCGCTACAGCAAGCCAGCCGTCCGGCGCTTTCAGGCTGTTTTCGTAGTCCGCGCGCCACCGCAGTTCGTTCTGTTGAATCGACGCGGCGAATAATAACGGAACCAGCGCAAACGCGGCTATCACCCGCATGATTTACTTTAGCGGCGAAAAGTCGGTTGGGTCCATGAACCAGCGATCCACCTTTTCGACGAGCTTACCGTTTGCTTCCGATGCCGCTTTCACTTTCTGCCACTCGGGATCGGCGTTGAAATTCTTCCAGGCCTGGTCAGCCGCTTGACGGCTCGGGTGTTCCAGTACGTAGATCAGCAGGCTGTCCGGATTCTCCTCGGGTTGCCAGTACCCGATACTTTTCATGTTGAAGCGGTTGAAAATCGGTATCGTGTGATCGCGGAAGCGCGTTTTCAGGGCATCCATTTTGCCCGGCGCAGCGTGATACATGCGCAACTCGTAGACGTGGTGGGGCGTTTCGGCGCGCGACTGAGAAATGGCGGCCAGCCCGAGCATGAACACAGCGCCCGCAGCGAAGGAAACCAGGTGGGATATAGTCATGCATCACAAGATATCAGCGGTAGACATGTTCGCGCCGGCTGCGCATATCATCGATACATGTCCCGGCGATTAAAACTGGCGTTCGGAAAAAGCGGCCTCGAAATAGCGCTGCCTGACGGCTTTGAATACGTGGTCCTTGACGCCAAATCGGCTCCACCGCTCGATGATTCGGCGTTGGCCATCGCGCAGGCTCTGGATTCCCCAATCGGATCTGCTCCGCTCGGCGAAATGGCTCGGGGAAAATCCTCCGCCGCGATCTCGGTTTGCGATATCACGCGGCCGGCGCCGAACCGGACGGTACTTCCGCATGTATTGAAGCGCCTGGAAGCCGGCGGGATCGAAAGGTCTCGAATCGTGATCCTCATCGCTACCGGCTTGCACCGGCCCGCGACTCCCGCCGAAATTCGGGAGATCGTGGGCGAGGAGATCGCGCTGCGGTATCGCGTCGAGAACCACGACGCGCGCCAACGGGATGAGCACCGTTTTCTGGGCACAAGCAAATCGGGCACGCCGGCGTGGATTGACGAACGGTTCGTTGGCGCCGACCTGCGGATCACTCTCGGCTTCATCGAGCCGCATCTGATGGCGGGCTATTCGGGCGGCCGCAAGCTTGTGGTCCCCGGTCTCGCGGCACAGGAGACGATCAAGACGATCCACAGTCCGCGCTTCATGCGGGAGCCACTGGCGACCGAGGCCTCCATTGCGGACAATCCACTGCACCGGGAGCTTGTCGAGATTGCCGGAATGGCGGGGCATCAGTTTATGGTCGATGTTGCGCTGGCCCGCGACCGGCGCATTGCCGCCATATTCGCCGGCGATCCGGTCGAGGCGCACCGCCGCGGAGTGGGCTTCGTGGCAAAGGCGCTGCTCGAGGAAATCGACCGGCCGGTCGATGCCGTCATCACCACAGGCGCAGGCTATCCGCTCGACCTGACCTGGTATCAGTGCGTGAAAGGCATCACGGCGGCGTCGCACATTGTTCGCGAAGGCGGCCGGATTCTCATCGCCGGAGCGTGCCCGGAAGGCTGCGGCAGCCCCGAGTTTACTCGTCTCACGCGCGAGTACCCGGACCCGCAATCCTATCTGGACGCGATAGCGACAGCAGAAGTCACCGTGGACCAGTGGCAACTGGAAAAACTCGCTCTGGTGGCGAGACGGGCTGACGTGTTCTACTGTGTTCCCGGTCTGGACCCCGATTTGCGAGCGCGGCTATGGGGACGCGCTTTCGACAATATCCAGGCCGCCGTAGACGCGATGCTGGACACTGTCCCGCGCGGCTCCCGCGTCGGCGTGATTCCGGAAGGTCCTTACGCGCTGGCTCGGGTTGCTCAGGCAGCCTGATCGCTGCCGATCCATCAATTTCCCACGAACTTCGAGTACAAGCCGCGGGCGACGCTCACGTCGGTTGTTCCTTTGACGATGGCGCGACCGTCCGGAAAGATCGTGATCTCATGCTCGCCCAGGCTCACCCGGAGAGCGAATTCGTTCCACCGGACCGCTCCCAGTCCCTCTAGTCTTTTCGCCAGTTCCGCGAGCCGCACCGGCCGCATTCGATCGTGAATCTGCACGGCGTTGCGACCGCACAAGCTCAACGGAGCGCGCCGCCGGCCATCCAGAAACGCAAACTCCCGGCGGGCGCAGCACGGGCATTCCGGATCGGCTGCCGGCATCGCAGTCTCCCGCACGGGTCCATTCCACAAGTCGGCCGTGAATATCTTTCGCCGCACCTTTTCGCGCCGCCCGGCCGCGATCTTCATCGCTTCCATCGCCTGGATGGAACCAATGACGCTGGTCACGGCGCCCATTACTCCGGCGGTCTCGCAAGTGGGCTGCGCGCCCGACGGAGGCTCAGGGTAAATACATCGCAGGCACGCCGTCTCACCGGGAAGAACGGGCATGGCAATGCCATAGCTTCCCACGGCCGCGCCGTATATCCACGGTATTCCTTCGCGAACCGCGAAATCGTTGATCAGATACCTGGTTTCGAAATTGTCCGTGCCGTCAACGATCACGTCCACTCCACCGAGCAAGTCCGGCGCGGTCTCCGGGGTCAGATCCGCAATCGCGGCTTCCATGCTCATTAAGGAGTTCGCCTCAAGCAGTCGCCGGCGAGCCGCTTCGGCCTTTGGCAACCGTTCGCGCGCGTCCGCTTCAGTGTAAAGAAGCTGGCGCTGGAGATTACTCTCTTCCACCTCGTCGCGATCGATAACGCGCAGCGCGCCCACGCCCGCCCGCGCCAGAAGCGCCGCTGCCACGGTACCCAAAGCTCCGCATCCGACGATGGCAATGGCCGATCCACCCAGCGCGGATTGCCCGTCGGCTCCGAATGGAGCGAAACGAATCTGACGGCTGAAGCGGTCCAGAGAATTGGATCCGCCGGCAATTCGACGCGCTTCGGACCCACTATCACTGATCGTCATGGCGGTGTTGAAATCCCACGGTATCAGCTAGCATGAAACAGGTGCGGCACCGCCATGCCACGTTTCTGGCTGCAGTCTCGCTGATCGTCGCGCACGCTTCGGGCGCGCAATCGCCGCCTGACCCTGCGCTCGCTGCCCACGCGTATCAGGGAAAACTGATTGGCAGCATCTCTTTCGCGCCAGCGAATCAGCCGCTCGATTCCGCACAACTCCAGTCCATTCTCTCCGTTCGCATCGGCCGGATTTTTCGCGAAAGCGAGATCCGGGCCTCCATCGAGCGCATGTACGCGACCGGGCGGTATCAGGACATTCAGGTGGATGCCGAAAACGTCAGCGGCGGCGTCGCTATCCGGTTTATCACGAAGCCTTCCTGGTTCATCGGACACGTAACGGCCCAGGGCAACTTCTCCGATCCTCCCGACGTGGGCCAGATCGTCAGCGCGTCGCGTCTGGATCTTGGCCAACCATTCGATGAAGCAGCGCTCGGACCGGCCGAGCAGGCCGTCCGCGCCCTGTTTGTGGCCAACGGGTATTTCGATGTTTCCGTATCTCATCGCCTGCTTTATCGGGATCACGCCAGCCAGGTCGATATCACTTTTCTGATTCATGGCGGTCGCCGCGCCCGGTACGTGGCGCCGCTCATCAATGGCGACACGTCGGTACTCAGCGCGAAGCAAATCGTCGCCGCGTCCCGATGGAAGCTGTTTCTGCTGCCCGGCTTCCATGATGTGACGCAGAACCGTACCCGCCACGGCATCACGGAAATTCGTCTGCGCTATCAGTCGGCCAATCGGCTCATGGCCAGCGTCATCCTCGACCGGATGGAACCTATTGGGAACAGCCGGCGGGCGCGTCCGGTTATAACGGTTGATCCCGGTCCGCTGGTGGACATCAGGACAACCGGGGCGAAGGTCTCGCGCGGCACGCTGAAATCCAATATCCCCGTATTCGAGGAACACACGATCGACGCCGATCTGCTGAGCGAAGGCGCCTCGAATCTTCGTGATTACTTTCAGGCTCGCGGCTATTACGATGTCAACGTCGAATACGAGGAAACACGCCCGGCGCTGAACCACACCGAGATCGACTACGAGATCGAAACCGGACGCCGGCACCGGTTCGTGTACGTCGGTTTGATTGGCAATCGCTACTTCGATCGGCGGCAACTGCGGGAACGCATGCTGCTGACTCCGGCGTCATTCGAATTTCGGGGGCGATACAGCGATGCTTACCGCCGACGGGACGAAAGTTCAATCGCTGATCTGTACCGTTCGAATGGCTTCCAGGATGTCGAAGTGACATCGAAGGTCATCGATGATTATCGTGGCCGCGAGGCGGACATTGCGGCTGTTTTCACCATCAGGGAAGGTCCTCAGTATCGCGTCTCCTCGCTTGCCGTGGAAGGAGCCGAAAGCCTCGATCTTTCGCCCGTGATCGCGGCCCTCGGATCGCAGCGGGGCCAGCCTTTCAGCGAGTACAGCGTCGCCGAAGACCGCGAAACCATTCTTGCCTTCTATGGCAACGCCGGTTACCCGAACGCCACATTCGAGTGGAACGCATCTCCGGGGCCCGAGCCTCACACCGTTGGCCTGCGTTTCATCGTCAACGAGGGGCCTCGGCAGTTCGTGCGGGAAGTTGTAACCAGCGGTTTGCGTATTACACGGCCCGGAGTCGTTAACCACCAGATCGAACTGAAGCCGGGTGACCCGCTCTCACCCGAAAAAATGGAAGACACGCAGCGCAGTCTCTCGGACCTGGGAATCTTCGCGCAGGTGGATATGGCAGTGCAGAATCCGGATGGCGACGAGCGGGACAAATATGTCCTTTACGATCTGGAGGAGGCCAGCCGCTACTCTCTCACCACAGGTTTCGGACTCGAGTTCGCGCGCATCGGCGGAAGCAACGCCGTTACGGATCTTTCCAACCCTGGCGGCGCTCCCGGATTCAGCCCGAATATCTCAATGGACCTGACCCGTTTAAACTTTCTGGGTACGGGCCAGTCAATCAGTCTGCAGGGCAGGCTTTCCACGCTTCAAAAGCGCGTCCTCCTGAATTACTTCGTGCCCCGGATCTTCAGCAGCCCGAAGCTCGACGCGACGTTCTCCCTGCTTTATGACGACACGAATGAGGTTCGCACGTTTACTGCCAAGCGGGCTGAAGCCGCGATGCAGATCGCTCAGCACGTATCGCGGCCCATCACTATCTTTTATCGTTTTACGTACCGCGACGCCGCCGTCTCCAATCTGAAGATCAATCCTCTGCTGCTGCCGCATCTCGCGCAATCAGTGCGTATCGGAATGGCTTCGTTCAATCTTGTGCAGGATCGCCGGGACGATCCCGTTGATCCCCATACCGGCGTTTATAATACCCTCGATCTCGGCCTTGCCAGTAAGATATTCGGATCGCAATCGAGCTTTGGCCGGGTACTGGGGCGCAACGCCACATACTATCGGCTCGGGTCGAAGCTGGTTCTGGCGCGGGAAACGCAGTTCGGCGTAGAGCCCGCATTCGCCATTCCCGCGAGCGCCGATCCCACCGATCCGATCCCGCTTCCTGAGCGGTTCTATGGCGGCGGCGGCAACACCATGCGCGGCTTCCCTGAGAATCAGGCCGGCCCCCGGGACCCGCTCACGGGATTCCCGCTGGGCGGCTCCGCGCTGTTTTTCAATAACACCGAACTGCGCTTCCCGCTTTATGGCCCGAACGTCAATGGAGTTCTTTTTGAAGATGCGGGCAACATCTATTCGAGTCTGAGCAACATATCATTCCGGGTGACCCAGCACGATATCAACGACTTCGATTACATGGTCCACGCCGTCGGTTTCGGCCTGCGTTATCGTACGCCGGTTGGCCCCATTCGCCTGGATCTGGCTTACAGCATCAACCCACCGCGTTACAACGGCTTCCCCGGCAATTACAACCAGCTCGTTGCGTGTTCGGCGGCGAATAGCTGCCAGGCAGAGGCCCTGCAGATCAGCCATTTTCAATTCTTCTTCTCGATAGGACAGGCGTTCTGATGCGCGCCGGTCTTGTATTCGCGCTGCTTGCAATCCCCTGCGCCGGCGTCATTGTCGATCGCATCGCAATTTCGCTGGGTACTCAGGTCATCACGGACAGCGAAATCGACCAGCGTATTCGCCTCAGCGCTTTCGAAAACGGAGTTACGCCTGATTTCAGCCTTGCCTCCCGCAAACTCGCCGCGTCGCGCCTGATCGACGAAAAGCTGGTCGAACACGAGATGACCATCGGCCGGTACCCCGGCACGCCCGAGGACAAGAAGCCGGCGCTCCTTGCCGCTTACGAAAAGAATCGCGGACCGGCCGAAGTGACCCGCCAGCTCGCGGTTTACGGCCTCGCTCGCGAGGATCTCATGAACGACCTTGCCCGGCAACAGGATCTGCTAACCTTCCTCAGTCTGCGATTTCGGCCGGCCGTGCAGGTCTCCGAGCAGGATGTGCAGAATTATTATCGTCAGCACTTCGCTGAATCGAAGCTGCAGCTCAATGAACTCCGCGGGGCTATCGAGAAGAAGATCACCGATGATCGCGCCGACGCTGAGCTGGACCAGTGGCTAAAAGACCATCGCGAGCGCACCAGGATCACCTATCTTGAAAAGGATCTCGAACCGTGAGGCGAATTTACTACGCGGCGGCGGCTCTCTTACTGCTCCTCGGCGTCCCGGCGGGCGTTTGCGTCTGGTATATCGAAACCGGGCGGCTTGCGGCGGAAGTGCGCGCCAGGATTGTTACTGAACTGGAGCGCTCAACCGGTGGGAAAGCGGAGATCGGCGCTTTTCACTTCGACTGGCGCACGATCACTGCGGAAGTCGATCACACCGTGATCCACGGAACCGAACCTGCGTCCAGCATCCCGCTGTTCTCAGCGGACAGGATCTTCATCCGTTTTCGCATCGCCTCTCTGGTCAAGCGTCAAATCGATCTCGTCAGCGTCTCGGTCGAAAGTCCGCGCGTGCATCTCGCCGTGGCGGAGGACGGCAGCACGAATATCCCGGACAGGCGCCGGTCCGGCGTGTCGAGTCTTCTCGATCTTCGAATCGGCCGTTTCGATGCCCGCGCTGGTCTTCTCCTCGCCGACGTGAACGGCAAATCGGCATCGCAGCCCTGGAGCGCCCGTGGTCACGATCTCATCGTAAGCCTCGATTACGACTCCAGCGGACGCCAATATCGCGGCTTTCTTTCCTGTGCGCCTCTGCGCGTCTCCGCGCGGGGCATTGGCTCCATGGATCTGGACGCGGATACTCAGATCACGATTAACCGGGATCGGATTCTGATTTCTCGCGCTGACCTGAAATCGGCGGGATCGGAGTTCCGGCTTACAAACGTCATCATCAGCAATTTCGCCGCGCCCGTAGTCACGGCCCGATATACGGCGAACATCTCTCCCGGTGAATTCGCCACCGGCCACGGCAGCCTGCAAACCTCGGGGGACCTTCGATTCGCGTCTCCCTCGAACTATGAATTCACCGCAAGCGCCCGGGCGGAACACTTCAGTTTCGGCCCGTTCCGGAACGTGAGCGCAACGGCGAGCTTACATGCCGTACCGGATCTTATCGAGCTTTCGAACATCCACGCCTCGTCGATTGAAGGCCGGTTCGTGGGGGCAGCGGAAGTATCGAAGCTCCAGAAGTTCAATTTGAACGGCAGGCTGGAACATGTTCAGGCCAGAAGAGCAATCGAGACCCTTGCACACAAGAGCATTGAGTGGGACGCATGGTTATCAGGGCCGTTCAGGGCATCCGGCAGGATCGCAGACATTCGGCAGGGCCATATCGTCGCAAACGGGCGCCTGACCGCCACGCCTGTGGATTGCGCTCGATGCGTTCCGGTGAATGGACAAATCGACGCGAAGTTCGACGGCATCACGCAGACGATCGAATTCAGCCGCTCCTCCATCTCTCTGCCTTCGACGCAACTCACTTTTTCCGGCGTATTTGGGCGGAACCTTACTGTTGAAGCCAATACCCGCGATCTCAATGACTTCCGTCCCGCGATCGGAAAGTGGAACCAGGTATTTCTGAAGGAAGGCTCCGCCAGTTTCGCCGGAACGGTAGCCGGACCACTTGAAGATCCATCGTTGGCCGGCCATGTCACGGTGACGAATCTTCTGATTCATGATCAAAAGCTCGATTCGTTTTCCGGCGACATCGCCGCTCGCCGTTCGAGCATCTCCCTGGCCAGAGGCTCTGTCGTGCAGGGCACGCTCAGGGCGCGCGCATCTGGAACGCTTGCTCTGTCCGACTGGCGTCCGACGAACGAATCGGCGATCGACGCGAACCTGCAGGTGAGCGGAGCCGACTTGAAAACGCTGTTCGCGGCCGCCGGGGCGAAAGATCTCGAGTTCAGCGGATCCGGCCGTGCGGATGCCCACGTCGCGGGGACCATCGGCGAGCCGCGTCTGAACGCTTCGGCGACGCTGATGCGCGGAACCCTCTACGGACAGCCATACGATTCTCTGAACGCCCGCGTCCAGTACCAGGATTCCGGCGCGCAGCTATTCAATGTCGTATTCGCGTCAGCCGCAAAGCGCGTGAAGATGACCGGCGAATTCCATCACACGCCTGGCGCCCCGCCGCTCGCGGGCGAACTGAGCTTCAACGCGCAAAGCAATGCGATGGCTCTCAACCAGATCGCGCTGATTCGCGCCCGCCAGCCAGACCTTCATGGCCTTGCTCAGTTCCACTCCGAAGGCGCAGCCCGCATACGCCGCAATTCCGCGGGCGAACTGACGTTTGACCTTTTGCGCCTCAATGGCGACGCGAGCGCATCCCGTATTGAACTCGCCGGCCGCAATCTGGGCGACGCGCGCCTGAGCGCGGACACCAAAGGCGATGTACTGAACGTGCATCTCGATTCGAATGCCGCGCAGGCGTCCATCCATGTAAGTGGCGCCGTAAGTCTTGCGCCAGGCTATCCCGTGAATGCCTCCGCGACGTTCTCCGGCGCGGGATTGAACGCGCTTGCGACTTTGATCGCCAGACCTGAGCAGGCCGGTGAGATCGATTTCGACGGTACGGCGGCGGGTGAGGTTGCCGTTCGCGGTTCGCTCGAAGACTGGCGCAGGCTCTCCGGCTCGATCACTGTCCCGCAGTTCGAAATTTACTCCCTCGCGGCGCCTGGAAACTGTGGCGAGGGCAGCGCATGCGCGGGCATTCGGAATTTCAGGCTGCGCAATTCCGGCCCTTTGCGGTTTTCGCTCGCTGGCGGAATCCTCTCTGTTGAGAACGCGCATTTCATCGGTCCCCAGACCGATATTAAGGTTTCGGGCAACATGGGCTTCACCGAGCGGGCCGGTTACAATCTGCGTGCGGAAGGCGACGTCAACCTGGCGCTCGGGTCTACGTTCGCCCCGGAGCTTGAAACCGGCGGCGACATGCACGTGAACGCCGCGCTTCGCGGCGCTCTCAATGCTCCCGATCTTTCCGGCCGCATGGAAATTCGCAACGGGTCTGTCCGCTATTCCGGCTTCGCCAACGGGATCACCAGTGTGAATGCGGCGCTGGTATTCAACGGCAGCCGCGCCACAATACAGAATTTCTCCGGTGAATCCGGCGGAGGCCGCGTTGACGTCGGCGGATTCGCGGCGCTTACGGGCGGACTCATCGCCTTTCGGCTCGACGCAAAAACCACAGGTGTTCGGCTGCGCTTCGCGGAGGGCGTAAGCGTCGTCTCGGATTCCCACGTGACCGTCGCAGGCACCTCTGAACGGAGCGAGGCCGCGGGAACGGTGCTGATTCATCGCGTCACCATCAATCCCCGCGCCGATTTCTCAAGCATTTTCGCGCGCAGCGCACAACCGGTGAAAACTCCAACCGTACAGGCGGGAATTCTTTCGAAACTCAATCTGGATGTGCAAATCTCCACGGCGCCCGACGTAGCGCTGGAAACCAGCGTGGCGCAGCGGATCGAGGCCGACGCGAACCTGCGCCTGCGCGGTACGGCTACGAACCCCACGCTGCTGGGGCGCGTCAATATAACATCCGGCGAGCTGATGTTTTTCGGCAACAAATACACCATCACCACGGGGTCGGTCTCATTTCTGAATCCCTCGCGGATCGACCCTGTTCTCAACGTGGATCTGGAAACCAGGGCGCGGGGCGTCGAAGTGATCCTCACGATTGCAGGACCAATTACGAAACCCAGCGTCAGCTACCGTTCCGATCCCCCGCTGCAGTTTTCCGATATCGTCGCGCTGCTGGCCACGGGACGCAGCCCTTATGATCCCGGCCTGCCGGGCGGCACGGTCGGCCAGCAGCAGGCGTTCGCGCAGCTGGGCGCATCGCAGTTGATCGGCGAGGCGATTCAGAACCCCGCCAGCGGGAGACTGCAGCGATTCTTCGGCGTCAGCAAGGTAAAGATCGACCCCCAGTTGACCGACGTTACCGGAAGCCCGGAATCGAGACTGACCATCGAGCAGCAGGTAACGCCCGATATTCTGTTTACCTACATCACGGACGTTTCAAGCACCAGCACCCAGCTGATTCAGGTAGAGTGGGCGTTCAACCGAAACTGGTCCGCGATCGTGACGCGGGAAGAGAACGGGTACGTCGGACTCGACTTCGCTTACAGGAAGAGATTCAGGTAAATGGTCCGGGAGGCTCAGACTTCCAGCCCGACGGCTCGCATCAAATCGAGCGCATTGCTCCGTTCGACAACTCCCGGGCGCATCCGGTAATCGAAACGCAGACGGCCGTTTTCGAGCCGGTCTTCGAAGTGCACGTTCGCAGCCGCGGGCGCGAGTTCACCGGCAACGCGGGCAAGCGAGAGATCGTGAGTCGTAACCAGACCGATGAAGCCCCGGTCAATCAGAGCGCGCAAAAGACCTTCCGAACCGATCGCCCGATCATGTGAGTTCGTGCCGTGCAGCAGTTCGTCCAGCAAAAACAGCGCGGGGGTGGGAAGCTCGAGAATCTGCTTCAGCCGCAGGATCTCCGCCATGAAACGCGACTGGCCTTCTTCAAGTGAATCGACGTTGCGGATGGACGCCCCCAGCGAGATCGGAGTGATGCGGAGCCGCTTCGCCCGAACGGGCGCGCCCGCCAGCGCCAGTATCGCGTTCACGCCCGCCGTCCTCAGCAGCGTGCTCTTTCCCGACATATTCGAACCGCTGACGACGAGTACGCGAGTGCGGTCAGACGAGAGGCAAAAAGAATTCGCAACCACGCGATCGGCAGGAATCAGCGGATGAGCAATTTCATCGGCATCGAAGACAATTTGCGCCTGCTCGAATTCCGGAAACGGATCGGCCGGGTGCTCCCAGGCATAGTTCGCGAGCGCCGAGAGTGCTTCGATTTCACTCACCGCGTCCAGCCACCGCGCGATGAAGCCTCCGTTTCGGGCGCGCCACGCTTCGATGGCCATGGCGATCTGCGGAGTCCAGAGAAGCAGCGGACCAATGACGCGCATAGCCAGGTTGTCGCGCGAGTCCAGCAGCTCCATCCATCGCCGCAGCCGCGCGATGCGGCGCGATGCGGACCAGCCTTGCACATCGATCTCGCCGCGGAGCCGCGCGAGCCTTTTCGATTGGAAACCGCGCTTCTCGAGCGTTTCGAGGAGCCCGGCGAGGATGTCCAGGTCTCGAGCGGGCTCGTTTACCGAAACAACGATCGACATAATGCGATCCCGGATGCGCAGGTAAAATGCGACTTCGGCAAGGCCCGTCAGGATCAGCGCGCGGCGCGCGGCGATATCCATGAAACCCGTGCCGAAGAGCCATATCAGCGCGCATGCCGCAGCCGCGCCGAGTGCGAGCGCGAGAATTCGCATCCATACGGGGAAAGGCGCCGCCGCCGCGTTCCCCCAGCGCGAGAGCTGGTCGGCATTCACGGCGCTTCGGACATCCTCGCCAAGCACGGCGATCTCTTCCCGGAGATCAATGAGCGGCTGGAGTTCTCGAACAGCGCTGTGCCGGTCTTCAAGCTCATCCGCCGAAGAAGCCGCGAGCAGCCATGACGCGAGCCGCGCCTCGCCACCACGCGTGCGCGCCGTCGAGAGAAGTTCGAAAAGGCTCGCGCGGCCGAACAGATCGAGATCGATGGCGTAGGGATGCCGCGGATCGAGAAAACGCTCACCGGTTTCTCCCGTGCCTTGCCACCGGTTTTCCATTCGCGCCATGCCGCGTTCATGAAACGCGACGGCGCGCCGTACGCATTCGCCTTTACGGTCGAT
>DAIDJK010000197.1 GCA_027450225.1 Bryobacterales bacterium
ACGCGCCGCCGAGATCCGGAACATGCGAACCCGGGCCGCGCAGAGTCTCGACCCTGCGCTTGCCAACGTGCTTGGCGAGGAACTGGCGGAGGAGGAGGGAGACGGCGATTTCGTCTTTGCCCGCGATGTCGAGTGGGTGAAGCTTGCGGGATGGGTCGCCGAGTTGTACAAGCTCTTTCCGCCGAAGGATCACTATCTCGCGAAGGATTTGAAAAAAGGCTTGTGCTTCTACTCGCGCGCCGAT
The DNA here is from genome assembly GCA_027450225.1 of Bryobacterales bacterium. Taxonomy (GTDB): domain Bacteria; phylum Acidobacteriota; class Terriglobia; order Bryobacterales; family Bryobacteraceae; genus BOG-234. Next base: position 245 of record DAIDJK010000197.1, read on the forward strand.
AAATCGAGGGGCGAATCGCTCGACAACACGGTCCGCGTCACCCTGAGAATCGCGGACGGGAAGGAACGGGAACGCTTCAGCAAATACGTGGCGCGGGATCGCTCGTACGCGCCGCCCGATCAGCCGAAGAAGGAAGAGGACGCCGTCGAGTACCCCTTCCCCATGATGGTTCCCGGAGTGGTATACCGCTGGTGCAGCGGCGCCGACGCGAGGACCGCCCTGCGACAGGGAATCATCAAAACCGGCGGCATCCATGACGGCATTCCGACGATGCCCAATCTGATCAAGAAAGGCTTCGCCGAGAAAGGCGGCGGCGTCGGGATTGTTTCAGCGGAGAAGTGCCTTGAGATTACGACGGCGCGGATTCCCGAAATCGCCCGCAAAGAAGCCAATTCCATTCGCAGAACGCCCGCGAGAGGCGGGGTGGAATGGAAGATCACGGTGGACATCCCGGCGGCGGCCATACGGGATTGCACGAAGGACGCGAAGTGATTCTTCAGCCCCCGCCGACAAACTGCACAATCTCGATCTGCGCCCCGGCGGCCGGCCTCGTCTCCGGCCACTGCTCGCGTTTCACGATGGCGCGATTGAGCTCAATCGCCACCCGTTCCGGCTCGAGGCCCAGCGAACGAACCAGATCCAGCAGTGTCGCAGAAGGCTCCAGCACCCGCGATTCGCCGTTGATTGTGATGCTTTCGGTACTCACGCGTTTCCGTGCATTATTATAGGCTCTTGGGGTCACGCCCCATCCCGAGAAATCTGAGAACTGAATGCCTGACACACCGGCTCAACAATGGCTCCCTGTCCTGATGCAGGCCGTGCTGGCGATGGTGATTTCCGCCGCTCTCGTCACGCTCTCCGCGGTGATCGGCCGCCGCGTCAAAAACCGCGTCAAGGACATGCCTTATGAATGCGGCATTCAGCCCACCGGCGATGCCCGCGGTCGATTCAGCGTGAAGTTTTACCTGGTCGCGATGCTGTTTATTCTTTTCGATATCGAAGCGATTTTCCTGTATCCCTGGGCGGTCGTTTACAAGCAGCTGAAGATGTTCGCGTTCCTGGAAATGCTCGTATTCGTGATTCTGATTCTCGCCGGATTTTTCTTTATCTGGAAAAAGGGCGTGCTGGACTGGGCTTATTCGGATCGGGAAGCCGAGGAGAAGCAGTCCCGCCGCAACCTGGGATTGGATGTCCGCTTCAGGGTCGAAGAGCCGAGGGTGGAAACACATGCTTCCTGAAGAGCTTCGCGGCAACCCGACCGCCGCCGCATTCGAGGACATCGCTGTCACCGGCACGCTGGCGTATGGGGAACTCACCGTTGAGGTGGCGCCGTCCAGCATATTGGAAGCGCTGGGACGGGCAAAAAATCAGCTCGGCTTTGAGCGCCTGAGCACGGTAACCGGCGTGGACCGCTACCCCGCCGAGCCGCGCTTCGAAGTGGTTTACCATCTGCAGGCGATCAGGCGGCGCGAGTGGCTGCGGTTGAAAGCGCGCCTTTCCGGTGAAAATCCGGAGATCGAATCGGCGTTTTCGGTCTATCGATCGGCCGACTGGTATGAAAGGGAGACTTTCGACCTGTTCGGAATCCGTTTCCTCCACCATCCGGATCTGCGCCGGATCATGCTTCCCGATGACTGGCCGGGCCATCCGCTCCGCAAAGATTATCCGGTCACGGGGGAGCGCTACTAAGGAATGGATATGGCTGGCGTCAAGGAACCTGAAGTCATCGGCTCGAAAGAGCCTGAAATCAACGACGGCGGAATAACCAACGAAGTCGAAGTTCTGGGAGACCACGAACGGCGCGAGCATACGCCCGGCGCGACGCGGACCATGGTCCTCAATATGGGGCCGCAGCATCCGTCGACGCACGGGGTGCTTCGCCTTCTGCTCGAACTCGACGGCGAAACCATCCTGAAGGCCGCGCCGGATATCGGTTATCTGCATACTGGCATCGAGAAGGAATTCGAGGTAAAGACGTACCAGCAGGGCGTCACCCTGACGGACCGTATCGATTATCTCGCGCCGCTTTCGAACAATCTGGTGTATTGCCTCGCCGCCGAGAAGCTGCTCGGCCTTGAAATTCCGCCGCTTGCGCAGTGGACGCGCGTGATGCTGGCGGAACTGACGCGCCTGAACAGCCATCTGGTCTGGCTCGGCACGCACGCCATCGACATTGGCGCGATGAGCGTGTTTCTCTACTGCTTCCGCGAGCGGGAAGAGATTCTCCGCATCTTCGAGATGTTCTCCGGCCAGCGGATGATGACCAGCTACATTCGGATCGGCGGTCTCGCGCTGCCACACCCGCGCGGCTGGCAAAAGCGCGTGAAGGATTTCATCGACATCTTCCCTTCGCGCGTGGACGAATACGAGGAACTGCTTACGGGCAACCGCATCTGGACGGGCCGCACCCAGGGCGTAGGCTACATTTCTCTCGAAGACATGCTCGATCTCGGCGTGAGCGGGCCGATGCTCCGCGCCGCCGGCCTCAAAATCGACCTCCGCAAGGACAAGCCCTATTCGAGCTACGAAAAGTTCGATTTCGAAGTGCCCACTCAAACCGCCAACGACGTGTTTGCGCGCTATCAGGTGCGCATAGCGGAGATGCGTCAGTCCGCCCGCATCGTCAGACAGGCGCTCGAAGGCATGCCATCGGGATCGCATCAGGCGGATGCGCCCGGCATCGTGCTGCCCGACAGGGAAAAGATGAAGACTCAGATGGAGTCGCTCATCTACCATTTCAAGATCGTCACCGAGGGCTTCCGCGTGCCGGAAGGGGAGGTTTACTCGGCCATCGAGTCGCCCCGTGGCGAAGTCGGCTGCTACATGGTGAGCGATGGAACCCAGAAGCCCTATCGCGTGCACTGGCGCGGACCGAGCTTCGGCAATCTGCAGGCGACGCCCCGCATGATCGAAGGTACGCTCATCGCCGACGTGATCGCCGGACTCGGCAGTATGGATTTCGTTCTCGGAGATACGGACCGCTAATGACCTTTTCGCCGGAACTGGAAGCGCGTTTCGAAAAATTTCTGACCAAATATCCGCCTGAGCGCAAGCGCTCGGCGATGATCCCGATGCTGATCTACGCGCAGGACGAGGTCGGCTCGATGACCGATGAGCTGATCGCCGAGGTGGCGAAGCGCGTCGGCGTCACCCCCCTTCAGGTCAACGAAGTTCTTACTTATTACTCCATGCTCCATCGCAAGCCGATGGGCAAATACCACGTGCAGGTGTGCACCAACATCTCCTGCCTTCTGGTGGGTGGCGAGGAGTTGTGGCGCAACGCCTGCAAAAAGCTGGGGATCGGGCACAAGGAAGTGACGGCGGACGGCCAGGTGTCGCTTGAGGAAGTCGAGTGCATGGGCGCGTGCTCCTGGGCTCCGGCCGTTCAGGTGAACTACGACTTCTATCACGACGTCACGCCCGAACAGCTGGACAAACTCATCGATGGTCTTGCCGCCGGGAAAACTCCGGCCGAGATCCACGGCGTGGAAAGGGTCAATCCCTGAAGATGCTTTATAACGAACCGAGTCCGCTCGAAGTCAAAATCCTCACGCGGCGCTTCGGCCTGCCGAATTCGCAGTCGATCGACACTTATCTCGCCACTGACGGCTACAAGGCGTTCGAAAAGGCGATTGGGATGTCGCAGGACGACATCATCAATGAAGTGAAAGCCTCCGGTCTTCGGGGCCGTGGCGGCGCCGGATTTCCGACGGGCATGAAGTGGAGTTTCGTTCCCCGCAATTCGCCCAAGCCGAAGTACATCATGGTGAACGCGGACGAATCCGAGCCCGGAACCTGCAAGGACCGGCTGCTGATGGAGTACGATCCGCACCAGCTCATCGAAGGCATTCTCATTGCGGGGCTCGCGGTCGGCTCGCAGCAGGGTTATATCTATATCCGCGGCGAATACCGGTATCTGATCGAGGTGATGGACCGCGCGATCGACGAAGCGTACGCGCGCGGCTACCTTGGCGACAATATTCTGGGGCGGGGAGTTCGCTTTCATCTTGCGACGCATTCCGGCGCCGGCGCTTACGAGTGCGGCGAGGAATCGGCGTTGCTGGAATCGTTCGAAGGCAAGCGCGGCAATCCCCGCATCCGGCCGCCTTTCCCCGCCGTGGCAGGCGCGTATCAATGCCCCACGGTTCTCAACAACGTCGAGACCTATTGCGCGATTCCGCCCATCATCCTGCAGGGCGGAGCGTATTTCGCCGGTCTTGGCACTCCGAAGAACGGCGGCACGCGCCTCTTCTGCCTTTCCGGCCACATCAACAAGCCTGGCGTCTATGAGCTGCCCATGGGCTTCAATCTCATGCGCATGATCAATGAGGTCGGCGGCGGCATGAAGGGCGGCAAGAAGCTCAAGGCCGTCATTCCCGGCGGCTCCTCATGCCCGGTCCTCAAGGCTGACGAGTGCGACCTCGCCATGGATTTCGATACGCTCGCCGCGGCGAAGTCGATGCTCGGCTCAGGCGGCGTAGTCGTGATGGATGAAGACACGTGCATGGTGAAGGCGCTGCTCCGCATCATGCGCTTTTATGCGCACGAAAGCTGTGGCTGGTGCATTCCCTGCCGCGAAGGTACCACCTGGCTCAGAAAACTCCTCACGCGATTCCATGAAGGCATGGGCCAGGCGAGCGATATCGTCCTGATCGGCGACCTGGGGAAAAATATGCTGGGCCGCACATTCTGCCCGCTCGGCGACGCGGCGGCGCTCCCGACCATCTCCATCGTCGAGAAATTCCGCGACGAATTCGAAGCGCATCTGAACGGCGAACCGTGCCCGTATGAAAACCGGTCGCGCCTGGTAGCGGCCTAGGTTGTACAGCCCTCAGCCTGTACAAGCATGAAAAGGAAAAATGGCTGATCCCGTAAAGTTCACAATCGACGGACGCGAACTCGAAGCCCCCGCCGGAACGCTGGCGATCGAAGCGGCCAAGCGCGCGGGCATCGAAGTCCCGTCGTTCTGTTATTACGAAGGCTATACCCTGCAGGCGGCATGCCGCATGTGTCTCGTCGAAGTCGAGAAGATGCCGAAGCTGCAGGTGGCCTGCACGCTGCCGGTGTCGAACGGCATGGTGATCCACACCGATTCGCCGCAGGTCCGCCAGGCGCGTAAGTACACCCTCGAATTCCTGCTCACCAATCATCCGCTCGACTGCCCGGTCTGCGACAAAGGCGGCGAGTGCGAGCTGCAGGACATGGTGTTCCGCTACGGCGCGGGCGAAAGCCGCTTCACCGAAACCAAGCTGCATGTGGATGAGCAGCAATGGTCGCCGGTCGTCTACTACGATGGGCCCCGCTGCATCCTGTGCTTCCGCTGCGTCCGGGTCTGCAACGAAGGCATGGGGGTCGGCGCGCTCGGCGTCATCAACCGCGGCGCGGTTTCCCTCATTGCTCCCAACAAGGAAGATCATCTCGAGTGCGACGAGTGCGG
>DAIDJK010000198.1 GCA_027450225.1 Bryobacterales bacterium
CTGTGACATCGATGTCGATCCCGGCCCGCGCCAGTTGCCCAGCCGCTATCTGCGGAAACGCCTGGAAATGCTGCGCGGTTTCTTCCGGCCGCCCGAAGGCTACGCCGTTTTTCCCGAGGACCTGAGCAAACTGCCGGCCGCCAGGCCGAAATAGCTTCGCGCCGGAGCCGCCGAAGCGTTCACGCCGGGAATATCCTTTCGCCGCAGTCTGTTACCAGCGCCTTGTCCGGTTCCCGTGCTAGCCTCAAAAGCGGACGAGGCAGGCGTTGATCGACGTGCGCACGCGGGCTGCTGAGTCGACCCGCATCCGGAGCCGGAATCCCGCTCTCACCATCATCGCGACCGGCGTTGCCATCGCCATTCTCTATTGGGCGCGGCCGGTCTTCATCACAGCCATCGTGGCCGTCATCATCGCGCTCATGCTGCAGCCGTTCGTCGATCTGCTCATGCGGCTGAAGCTGCCGCGCGGACTGGCGGCCTTCATCGTCTGCGTTCTCGGCCTCGCCGCCGTTTACTTCGCCGGCGCGGCGGCATACAACCAGATCGCCGGTCTCTCGGCCGAAGTTCCGGCGTTCAAGGAACGGTTCGCGGGCATTGTGGATGACGCCACTACGCGCCTCGACGCCATCGAGAATTCCACCGCGCGGGTGTTCATGCCGCGGAAAGCACAGCAAAGCCCTCCGGCGCCGGAACCGTCGCGCAGCCGGCATCGCAAAGCAGCCGCGTCGAAACCTGTCGCTCCCGCGCCCGGCGAGATTCAGGAAGTTCGCATCCATCAGGATTCGAACCCAATCGTCGATTACATCTACAGCCGCCTGGCGACGCTCTATCAGTTCGTGCTGATGGCTTCGTTCGTGCCGTTTCTCGTCTACTTCATGCTCAGCTGGCAGGATCACATTTATCGCAATTTCCTGCGCTTCTTCGATGGCGCGGACCGCATGATGGTCTCGCGCAGCCTGCAGGGAATTGCGGGCATGGCGCGGGCTTTCGTCGTCGGCAACGTGCTGATCGGCGTCATCACCGCCGCTCTCACGTCCGCCGCGTTCGCCGCGGTTCATCTGCCATTCCCCGTCATGGCGGGCGTGCTCAGCGGATTTCTCAGCCTCGTGCCCTATGTCGGCGTCGCGCTCTCCATTGCGCCGCCTCTTTTCGCCGCCATTGCCGGCGGAGCCTCCACCACCGTGATTGTCGGGGCGGCGGCAGTCGCGGCGGGCATTCACGTGTTCGCCATGAACGTGCTCTACCCGAAACTCGTCGGCGCCCGCGTTCATCTGAATCCGCTGGTGGTCACGTTCGCGCTGATGTTCTTCGGTTTCCTCTGGGATGCGGCCGGCCTCATTCTAGCCATCCCCATCACTGCCGGCGTGAAAGCGGTTTGCGACAATGTCGCCGCGCTACGGCCCTGGGGACGGCTTCTCGGGGATTGACCATGCACCCATTCATCGAAAGACTGATCGAGCGCGCCCGCGCCTCGAAACGCCGCATCGTTTTTCCCGAAGGCGACGATCCGCGCATCATCGAAGCCGCGCGGCGCCTCAAAGCCGATGGCGTCGTCGAGCCCATTCTGATCGCGAAAAACGCCACGTTCGGTCTTGAATCCATTTACCCGCCGGGTTCGCCGCTTTTCCCGAACGCCTGCGCGCTTTATTTCGAGCGCCGAAAATCGAAGGGCTGCACGGAAGCCGAAGCGGATCTGATCGCCCGCAAACCCATCTACTTCGGAACCCTGATGGTCGCCTGCGGCGCGGCGGACGGATGCGTGGGCGGCGCCGTGAATACAACCGCGGAGACCGTTCGCGCCGCCCTGCATGCCATCGGCCCCGCGCCTGGCGTGAAGACGGTTTCGAGCGCCTTCCTGATGGCGCATTCCAACACGAGCTTCGGACAAAACGGCGTGATGACGTTCGCCGATTGCGCGGTCGTCATCCAGCCCACCGCCGCGCAGCTGGCCGATATCGCCATCGCTTCGGCGCGCACCACGCGCCGGTTCCTCGAAACCGAACCGAGGGTGGCTCTGCTTTCGTTCTCCACCAAAGGCAGCGCGCAGCATCCCGAAGTAGACAACGTGGTGGCGGCGCTGAATATCGTCCGCGAGCGCGAGCCAGGAATCGCGATCGATGGCGAAATGCAGTTCGATGCCGCGCTCATTCCGTCCGTCGGCGCCTCGAAAGCGCCGGGTTCAGACGTGGCGGGGCGCGCCAATACGCTGGTGTTTCCGAATCTCTCGGCGGGCAACATCGGGTACAAGATCGCCGAGCGGCTGGGCGGCGCCGTTCCCATCGGCCCGATGCTGCAGGGTCTCGCCAGACCGGCCAATGACCTTTCGCGCGGCTGCACAGCGGACCATGTCTACTACACCGCCGTTCTCACCGCCTGCCAGTGCGGGGACTGAGAGGCGGCCGATTTCGATCGCTCTTCGCGTATGCCGCATCACCCACCAGCACGGCGAAGAGCCGAAATGCGGGAAAAGCGCATAAACGCACCGCTCAATAAAAGGATTGGCCGGCGAATATTCGATCTTGTTGCCTTTTTCCCGAATCGCGTAGTACTGGTCGATAGTGACATCGGCGAAAACCACGCGGCCGCCCGGTACCGGAATCTTCGCCGCCGCATAGTCGAATACGTAGAGAATCGCCAGAATGGCGATGACGGCGGCCAGCGTTTTGAGCGCGGCTCTCATTCGACTGTCACCTTCGCCCGCAGATTCGCGACCCCGGCCGTATACCGGGAATCCGCCACGCTGAATGCGACCGCATCTTCCATCCAGTCGTGCCAGACGCCGTCCGGATCGTGCGATGCGGCCGTCATGGTGTAGTCGCCGGGGCAAAGGTTGCACACGAATCGGAATGCCACCCGGACTGTCCGGCCGGGTTCCACCGGGCCGGTGTGAATCCCTTCGAGTTCGGTATTCGTTCCGTAAACGTTCAGTCCGATGCGGGTCCGGATCAGGATGCCAATCACCGGATCTTCAATGCGCGCGGCAAACCGCACCGAAACGCGGACCAGCGCGCTTTCTCCCGAGCGCCAGGTTACGGTCGGCTCGCCGCCTTCATCCAGAATCTCGATCGATTCGAGCGATGCCCGTCCATCGCCGCTGCGAATCACTGGCGCGAGAGCGGCAGTTGCGCCCGATCCGGCTTCGCGCAGGCGCGCGGCAACCTGGCAACGGTACTTCCGAAGCACTTCGCCCGGATCGCCGCGCGCGATCATCTGGCCATGGCGAATCCACCAGATTTCGTCCGCGCAGGCTTCGAGCAGCGCCTCGTCATGCGACACCAGCACAACGGTGGCTCCGGCGCGCCGCAGTCGAAGCAACTCCGACGCCGCACGCGCTTTGTCGAATGCCGGGGCGAGCGCCAGCGTTTGCTCCAGAATGAAATTGCCGGGCTCGCGTGGGATGGCGTCGCCTGGCCCGAGAACCGTCGCTTTCGCCCCGGCAGCGCTGAATTCTCCTTCCGGAATTACGCCGATGATGCTGGCGTCCGGCGCTGTTGCGTCGGGCGCGGTGAACTGGATCATGTGAAGTGCAATGTTAACGCGGAAGGCCGCTTGCACGGTCAGACGTCATGGCGAACAAACAGGAACTGCTTCACTTCCTCGATCGGACGGTGTTCGACCCGATTCTTCGCGCGAAACCGGACCATTACAGCGAGCAGGATCGCAAAACGCTGGAACACGTCCAGCGCTCGACAGAGAGCGAGAAGGATCGTTACCGGCATTACGGCAGCGCGGATGAAGTGGTGCTCAACTTCAAGCGCGATCTGCATTCTTCGGCCGCGAAGAAAATCGATGCCGAACTCTCCCGGCTCAAGCTGCCGCGTCTGCCGGA
>DAIDJK010000199.1 GCA_027450225.1 Bryobacterales bacterium
CGGATCTGTATCAGTCACGCACGCAGTTCGAACATGCGATCGCCGTGCTTGTTGGCCGCGCGCCGTCGGAAGTGGAGATCGCGCCGGGCAGGATCGCCGGGCCGCCGCCAACCATTCCCACCGGGATTCCGTCCCAACTTCTGGAACGCCGCCCGGATGTCGCTTCGCAGGAACGCCTGGTTGCCGCCGCGAATGCGAATATCGGTCTGGCGCAATCCGCGTATTATCCAACGCTGACGATCACCGCTACCGGCGGCCTGCAGAATACCAGCCTCGTGAACCTCTTCACCTGGACGGCGCGATTCTGGACGGTGGGCCCTTCAATCGCCGAAACGTTATTCGATTTCGGACGCCGCAAGGATACCGTACAGGAATTTCAGGCCGCTTACGACGCCCAGGCGGCTCTTTACCGGCAAACTGTTCTCACTGCATTCCAGGAAGTGGAAGACAACCTGTCGACGCTGCGCGTGCTGGCCGAGGAAGCAGTGGAAGAGGATGCGGCGGTGGCCGCCGCGGACCAGTCGCTCGTGCTCGAAACCGCCCGGTACAAGGCTGGAACGGACATCTACCTGAATGTCATCACGACTCAGCAGATCGCGCTCGGCGATGAACGGACGGCAGTGACCATCCTGCAGCGTCGCATGGTTTCGGCGGTTGGCCTCGTGGCGGCGCTCGGCGGAGGATGGGACGCATCCACCCTGCCTTCCGGCCACACCATCATGCAGCCATCGATGGCCAACCCGGCAACCACGGAAAAGATCGCGCAGCCGGTGACGCCGTAGCCGCGCCTTTATCTTTCCGGGAGATTTTCCGCCCCCCGCTTCCCTCCGGCGCTCCGGAGGAGTAATATCTCGATCGGGGCCATGAAGCCCTTCGGCTTTCATGGTCCAACCGTTGCGGGAGGTCACATGTTTGACAGTCTCGAAGACCAGATCAAGAATGACGATCTGAGGGAAGAATCAGCAAAGCAGCGCTGGACGCGATACGCGGTGATCGGCGCGATTTCGGTGGCGGCCATCGGCGGTCTGTTCTTCGCCGTGACCTTCATCAAATAGAGAGCGACCAGGCAGAAAAGTACTTCACGCGATCGATTGTAATCACGCCGCTCGCAGCGGCAACGCTTTGAGCAGCGCGGTGGACTTGCTTCGGATGAGTTCGACCACGCAATGCTCCTCGGGATGAAGTTCGCGCGTGTGCGCGGTGTCGTGCGCTTCCGGGGTATCGGTCGGCTCGCGCACGAAATAGAACAGGGACCCGTCCGCATAGGATTCGAGGACGACGGGGTGGACATAATAGTTGCGGCACGTCGCCGGACGATTGCCGAGCCGCTCGGCCGCCTCTTTGATCGCCTGGACGATATTGCGTTTGGCTTCCGTCTCGCTCTTTGCCGGCCCGATGGAGGCGAGCGTGAGCGCGGTTTGCACGGTTCCGGACCAGGTGCGGAAATCCTTGGCCGTGAAATCCTCGCCGGAAATTTCGCGAATATATCCGTTTACATCCGCGGAATCGACGGAGTGGGTTTCGCCGAAATCGTCGAGATATTGAAATAGTTCGAAGCCCGGCAGATCGCGGCATTCCCGCACGATACGGGCGAGGCGTTTGTCTTCGAGAGAAATCTCGTGCATCTGGCCGCTTTTGCCGCGGAAGTGAAACCGCACGGTACCGCCTTCGATCCGAACATGCCGGTCGCGCAGCGTAGTCAGGCCGAAAGAGGCATTTTCCTTCACGTATTCTTCGTTGCCGACGCGGATCAGAGTGCGCTCGAGAAGCGCGACCACGGTGGCGACTACTTTTTCGCGGGGCAACCCGGGAACTTTCAGATCCTGCTCGACGCGGGCGCGAATGGCGGGAAGCGCCTTCGCAAAATCCAGCATGCGATGGAATTTCGTGTGGTTGCGGATGAGGCGATACTGGGCGTGGTAGCGGTATTGACGTCTGCCGCGAGCATCAATTCCGGTCGCCTGCAGATGTCCGGTGGCCGCCGGGCAGATCCAGACCCGATCCCAGGCGGGCGGTAGCGCGAGCGAGCGGATACGGCGGAGCGTATCCCGATCGCGAATGGGTTTCCCGTCAACATCGAGATAAACGAATCCCTTGCCCGCCCTGCGGCGCTCTATGCCGGGGCTGGAACAGCTGACATATCTGAGACCGATAAGAAGCGCCGATTCCTTCGGGTCCTTCGGCAGCGGCAGAGACTTGCTGGCGCGCGAGCGCGGCATCGTAAACCGCAGACGCAAGCCCGCGGCCAATGTGCGCCAGTTCGCGGAAGCTAGGCGCGGGCCACGACTTTGAGGGGCGACATGACGGCGTCCGGACAGTGACGCGCGATCGATTCCAATGCTATCGCGGCGCGGCGCACCCGTTCGCGCGAAAGCGCCAGAACGGTGTTTTCGATATGGGTGCCAGCGGGATAAATATCCGGCGAGTTTCGCAGGCCGAATTTCAGATAAACCGGTGATGCCACACGAATTATCTCCGGAATCTCGAAATACCGAACGAACCCACCGATATTGTCCGGCGCTTCGATATAAAAATCGATCGGGGCTGTGACCGCCTGCCGGATGGCGGCGATCTGGGGGATGGTGAGATCGGACGGAATGTTGATGGTGGTGGCGCCGAGGTCCTCGAGAATCTTTGCCGACACCGGATTGGCCGGAGCCATCATCACCGAGGTCTTGATGATCAGATCAGAGGGAAGATCGCCGGTCGTCTTCATTTTGCCGACCACCTGCAGGACTCCGAGATCGGAAACCAGGACGCTGCGGAGGCCGAGTTCGACCGCGCGATGCAGATCTTCGAGGGCGAAGCGAATCTGATCCGCGCCCCGGGCGCTGAGGCCCAGCGAGCGGCCGGCGGTCGAG
>DAIDJK010000200.1 GCA_027450225.1 Bryobacterales bacterium
TGTTTCCTTTTCGTCGCGAGCGGTTGCTCAGGGCTGATCTACGAAGTGGTCTGGCTGCAGATGCTGCAGCTGGTGGTCGGCTCCACGGCGGTGTCGCTGGCTGTTCTGCTTTCCACGTTCATGGGCGGGATGTGCGCGGGAAGTCTGCTGCTTCCGGGAACAGGGCTGGCGCGGCGCAATCCGCTGCGCATGTATGCGCTGCTCGAAGCGCTGACGGCGGTTTGCGGCGTAGCCGTGATGCTGATTCTTCCCGCCATCGAGAAGCTGTACGTGTCGGCTGCGGCGCATGGTTTGCCGGGTATGGCGATGCGCGGCGTCGCGTGCGCGATCTGCCTTTTGCCGCCGACGTTCCTGATGGGCGCCACTCTGCCGGTGCTCTCGCGCAGCGCGGCTGCCGAGGCGGATGCCGCGAAATGGTGGGGGATCCTCTACGCGTCGAACATCGCCGGGGGCGTGATCGGGTGTTTTGCATCCGGCTTCTATCTGCTTCGCGTCCGGGACATGGAGTTCACGAACTTCGTGGCGGTGGCGCTGAACGTGGCCATCGCCGGAATTGCGTGGGCCATGTCGCGCGGCGCGGCGGCGCAGGGGGAGCCGGAAGCCGGGATTCGATCGGAGCCGCGGCCGCTGCTCGGAGTATACGTGGCGATCGCGATTTCCGGCTGGTGTGCGCTGGGCGCGGAAGTGGTGTGGACGCGGCTGCTCTCGCTGATGCTGGGCGCTACGGTATACACGTTTTCGATCATCCTGGGAGTGTTTCTGCTGGGGCTCGGCATTGGAAGCGCGATCGGGTCGCGGCTGGCGAAGAAGCCCGCACGGGCCGCCGCGTGGCTGGGGAACTCGCAATTGTTCGGAGCGCTCGCCATCGCGCTGGGCGCGGTGCTGATTGCGCGCTGGCTGCCTTACTGGCAGGGCAATCTCGATTCGAAAGCCGGGCTGGTTGCGGACTTCTTCAACGATATTCTGCGGTGCGCGTGCGCGGTGCTGCCGGCGACGATCGCCTGGGGCGCGAGTTTTCCGCTTGCGATGGCGGCGGTGGCGGGGAGCGAGGATTCGGGGCGCGCCGTGGGCAAGGTGTACGCCGCGAATACGGCGGGCGCGATTCTGGGCTCGGTGCTGTTCAGCCTGCTGTTTATCCCGTGGATCGGGACAAGAGACGCGCAGCGGTTGCTGATACTGGCGAGCGGCGTGGGGGCGGCGGTGGCGCTGTGGCGCGGGTTGAGATCGGCCCGCATTGCAGTTGCCGCATCGCTTGCGGCGGTGTGCGCTTTGGCCGCCATGGTTCCGGCGATTCCGTGGAGACTGGTCGGCTTTGGGCGGCGAATGCCTTCAACGGCGGATGAATGGACGCTGCTGAAGATGGGCGAGGGGATGAATTCATCCGTCGCGTGGTCCGTGTGGAAGGGCGGGGCAGTCTACTTTCACGTGAGCGGCAAGGTGGAGGCTTCAACCGAGCCGCAGGATATGACGCTGCAGCGGATGCTGGGCCATTTGCCCGCGCTGTTGCATCCGAACCCGAAATCGGCGCTGATTGTGGGCTTCGGGGCGGGCGTGACGGCGGGAACGTTCGTGGCGCATCCGACCATCGAGCGGATTCGGATTTGTGAGATCGAGCCGCTGATTCCTCCGAATTCAACCCGATATTTCCGGCATGAGAACCATGACGTGATGCACGACCCGAGGACGCGAATCACATACGACGATGCGCGGCATTTCGTGCTGACGACGCCCGAGCGGTTCGACATTATTACCTCCGATCCCATTCACCCGTTCGTGAAGGGCATGGCGTCTCTGTATACGACCGAGTATTTCGAGATGTGCAGACGGCATCTGAATCCCGGAGGATTCGTGACGCAGTGGGCGCCGCTCTATGAAACCGATTTCGACACGGTACGCAGCGAAATTGCGACATTCTTCGAAGTGTTTCCGCAAGGCGCGATCTGGGGCAACGTGAATACGGACGGCAGCGGTTATGATCTGGTGCTGATCGGGCACGATGGGCCGATTGTGGCGGATGTGGACGCGATCGGGCGCAGGCTGAGCTCTCCGGCCTATGCGAAGGTGGCTGAATCGCTGCGCGAAGCGGGATTCGCGTCGCCGGTGGAACTGATTTCGGATTACGCGGCGGGCGCGGAAGATCTGCGGGAATGGCTGCGCGGGGCGGAGATCAACCGGGACCGCAATCTGCGGCTGCAGTATCTGGCGGGGCTGGGGCTGAACAACGATCTGGCGGATGCGATTTATACGCGGATACTGCGGGACGCGAAGTATCCGGAGAATTTGTTTCGGGCTTCGCCGGAGCGCGCGCAGGCGCTGCGGGCGGCGTATGAGACGAAGCACGCGTGGACGGGGGCCGGGCAGAGCCAATGACCGGGCAAACGCGCCAGCCTCCGGGGCCCGGGCTGAAGACGCCCGCGTTCCTTCGGCTACTCGAACAGCCGGCTGACGGACGTTTCTTCGTGTATCGACTGAATTGCGCGGGCGAGCAGCGGAGCGACGGATAACGACCGGATCCTGCCGCATCGTTTCGCTGCGTCCGACAGCGGGATGGAGTTGGAGAACACGACTTCTTTGATGGGCGAGTCGGTGATACGCTCAATCGCCGGGCCGGAGAGAACGGCGTGCGTGGCGCATGCGGTCACGCTCGCGGCGCCGAATTCGAGCAGCGCCTCGGCGCCTTTCACCAGCGTTCCGGCCGTGTCGATAAGGTCGTCGATCATCAGGCAGTTCTGGCCCTCGACGTCGCCGATGACGTTCATCACTTCGGCCACGTTGGCTTCCTCGCGGCGTTTGTCGACGATGGCGAGCGGCGCGTTCAGCCGTTTGGCGACGGAGCGCGCGCGTTCGACGCCGCCGGCGTCCGGAGATACCACCGTCAGGTTCGGAATATTCTGCGGCTTGTAATATTCGACTATCACCGGCCGGAAGTAAAGGTGATCGACGGGCACATCGAAAAAGCCCTGAATCTGCGCCGCATGCAGATCGAGCGCCATGATCCGGTTCGCGCCGGCGGTTTCCAGAAACGATGCCACCAGCTTGGCCGAAATCGGCACGCGCGGCTTGTCCTTCCGGTCCTGCCGGCCGTAGCCGTAGTAGGGAAGTACGGCGGTGATGCGCTCGGCTGAGGCGCGCTTCAGCGCGTCCATCAAAACGCAGAGCTCAAGCAGGTTGGAATCGACGGGCGTGCAGGTGGGCTGGACTACGAAACAATCGGCGCCGCGGACATTTTCGAGCACCTGCAGGTTGATCTCGCCGTCTGAGAAGCGTTTCAGCTTCACCTGGCCGGACTCAAGCGCGAGATTTTCGCAGATTTCAGCGGCGAGGCGGGGATTGGCCGAGCCGGAGAAAATCTTGATGCGGTCAGGGTTCATTGCGCGTACAGGCTTCGGGGCGGCCATTGGTCACCTCTGGTGTGCGGCTTCAGAGCGCGGGTCCAGGTGGACCGGTATTGCGCCCGGCTGACAAAAGAAACAGGAAAAACCTGTTCGCGGGTGAACATCGTGCGCGCCCGCGACGCCGAGGCGCTGTCTTCGAATACACCGAAAACAGCGGAACCGCTACCGGTCATCGCCGCGCAAATGGCTCCCGCACGGCGAAGGCGGTTCCGGATTCGCTTCAGGCCAGGATGCCGGGCGAAGACGACCTCTTCGAAGTCGTTGCTTCCGGCGGCTGTCGACCTGACTAGAGCGCCCTCCGGCTTGCTCACAAGCGCACCGGCTGCGCGCCCCTGAAGCCCCTCCCAAATCTCTTGCTGGAAACTATTTAGTTTATTTTGTAACGAATCTGTTGTCAATCGGGCACTCAGGTCGCGGTACGCCTCCGCGGTCGAGGAGTGCACATCGGGCGCCACCACGATCACATGGGGGGCGAAGAGATCGGGCAGGGGATATAACTCTTCACCGCGGCCCATTCCGAGGGCGGCGCCCCCATGAAGGAAAAAAGGTACATCGCTGCCGAGCTGCAGAGCGATGGCCCGCGCGCGGTCGCCCGGGAGCGGCTTGCCCAGCAGAACCGGGAGCGCAAGAAGCACCGCCGCGGCGTCGCTCGACCCTCCACCGAGCCCCGCGCCCATCGGGATGACCTTTTCCAGCCGGAAGCGCACGCAGGCTCTTACGCGCAGGGAATCGAGGACGAAGGCGGCGGCGCGCGCCATCAGATTGTCCTCGATTTGCGGCGCGCCCTCGATATCGACCAGGGTTTTCGAGGACGGCTCGACCGTGATGCCGATACGGTCCGCGAGCGAAATCGTCTGAAAGACGGTTCTCAACTCGTGGTAGCCGTCGGGGCGTCTGTA
>DAIDJK010000201.1 GCA_027450225.1 Bryobacterales bacterium
CTTCCCGACAGTTGGCGTTATAGAACGGCGCCGAAAACGAATGCGGCGGCGCCAATGGGCTCTTCATCACGTTCCAGTGGGACGAATGCCTCACGCTAAGGTTTTACTACCGTTCCATCGATCTTTCTGTCCGTTTTGTAAACGCCGCCGCCCTTCGGAGGAACGAGCGGATATTTCGCCACGATTTTTTCATCAATGTCCAGGCCGAGTCCGGGCTTGCCGCTGCCGTAGAGATAGCCGCGCCGGATTTCGCCGATGCCGGGAAACATTTCGTGAACCAGCGGCGGGAAATGGTTCTCTTCCTGAATCCCGAAGGCGGAGCTCGACAGATCCACGTGATAAGACGCCATCTGATTCACCGGATCGTTTTCGCCGCCTTCCTGAAACGCCGTGCGGACGCCATAGATCTCGCACATGTTCGCGATCTTCTTTTCCCGCGTGATGCCGCCGATCGCCGCCACACGGCAGCGCACGAAATCGATCAGGCGGTTTTCGACCAGCGGCAGGTATTCGTATGGATGCGAGAAGACTTCCCCGACGGCCTGTGGCGTGGTGCAGATCTGCCGGATATTGCGGTAGTAATCGATCTGTTCGGGCGGAAGGATATCTTCCACATAGAACATCTGATAAGGCTGAAGCCGGCGCGCCAGTTCGACCGCGTTCATGCCGCTCATATGCGAATGCACGTCGTGAATCAGTTTGGGCTTGAATCCGGCTTTCGCGCGAACATAGTCGAACACCGGCGGAATCGTATCCACATACAGTTCCTCATCGAATGCCGGCCCCTGATATCCACCTTCGGCGCGGCCGCCTTCGCCCGGGGGAATAAATCCTCCGCCGCCATAGCCGCCTTCGCCGTACTGAATGCGCACATGCGTGAAGCCGTTGGCGAGCGATTTCTCGAGTGACTCCACGCATTCTTCCTTCGTGCGTCCGCCCTGGTGGTCGTAGACCGCAACGGCGTCGTGCGCCTTGCCGCCCAGCAGGTCGTACACAGGCATGCCGGCGCGCTTGCCCTTGATATCCCACAGCGCCATGTCCATCGCCGCGAGCACGTTGTTGTTCACCGGACCGTTTCGCCAGTAAGTGCGCATCTGCGCCGCCTGCCAGAGATCTTCAATCCGATCCGGGTCCTTGCCGATGAGCCATGGAATCAAAGAGGTTTCGAGCGAAGCGATCACCGCCATGGGCTGGTAGTGATTGGCCGCCGAACCGATGCCATACAGGCCAGGCTCGCTGGTTTCGATCTTCAAAAAGACCCAGCGATACGGGCCGCCTCCACTGGTGGAGATGACTCTGGCGCCTGTGATGGTAATGGGAGGAAGCGCGCGCGTGCGCTGCTCATACGTCTGAGCGGCGGCCGCCGGTATTACCGGCGCTGCCAGCGCAAACCGAAGAAAATCCCGGCGTTCCATGCCGGTGATGCTATCAGAGCGCGGCGCTGGGTCAGGCTGCGCCAGCGTGTGCGATCAGGCCTTCAAAGTCTTCAGGTAACTCACGCTCTGGACCGTTACATCCCACGGCTGCTCCACATAGTAGTTCTTCAGGCCGCTCTTCTTCGCCGCGCGGAAAATCTTTGGCCAGTCGAGGCTGTCCTTGCCGACAGGAATATTGTCCGGCGTCTCATGCGCGGGCGGCGGTGGCGGCGCATTCATATCCACGCCCTGCAGATGCATGGAGATGAAACGGCCGGGATACTTCTTGAAATAACTCACCGGATCGCCTACTCCGCCACGAATGGACGACATCTGAAACTGCATCTTCACCAGCTTCGGATCGAGCAGTTCCAGCAGCACGTGGTAGACGACGCGGCCGTCTTCCACTTTCGCCATTTCGAATCGCTCGTCGTGCAATATCTGCTGGATGCCGGCCTTCGCCGCCTCCGCTGCTATCGCGTTGTATTCGTCGGCGAGCTTCTTCACCGCGTCGAGCGTGGTGGTTCCGTTCTGCATCGGCCCGGCGAGACTCGCCGTAGCCATCTGCGTGATCCCGATATCCTTCGCCCAGGCGATCATCTCCTGCTGGCGCGTCCGCAAAGCCCGCATGCCGCAGTGCGTGCTGTAGCAGGTGAGCCCATGGTCGTCCAGCACCTTTTTCACCTGCTTGCCGTCGGAAAGAATGGCGAATTCCCCGTAAGTCGGCGTGCAAAGCTCGATCGTTCCGATTCCAAGCCCCGCCATGTCCCTGCACAATCCCGCAAAGTCGCCATCCTTGATTCTCTGGCGGTGAGGATAAGTCTGGCTGCCGATCGGCATGCCCAGAGGATTGGCGCGCAGGCTGCCTGCTGCGGCCGCCGCAGCCGCGGCCCCGAGAAAGCTGCGTCTCGAAACACCGGTCATCTTACTTCGCGCCTCGCAGTTCATAGAAGTCATAGGTGAAGGTCCAGCTGGCTTCCTTTCCCGGTTCCAGATCGAGTTCTATGAAAGGTTCTACAGCTACTACCGACCTTATGGACCATAGCGACGCCTTCGACATGTTCTTGTCGCCTCTCACGCGGATGCCCGCTCCCGCATGCTGGCTTTCCACCCGGAAATCATAGTCGGCGGCATTCGCGCTGAAGCCTTCAATCGGCGTCGTCACCGTGTCTTTGCCTTCCAGCGTCTTGATATAGACGATGCGTCTGCCCTCGATCTTCGCCAGCTCGGCGTCCGGCGGCCGGCTCGACTGCAGCTCGAACGGGAACGTGATCGCATAGCCCGGCCCCGGCGCCTGATGATCCAGCACCAGGAAGTTGTGATTGTAGACATCGGTGCGGATCGCATGCGTGCCGGTATTCTTCAGGCGATGCTCCAGCAGCATCTCCGGTTTGCCTTTCACCAGCCGCACCGTCTTGGTGTATTCATAGCCGTATCCGCCGGGCCCGGCAAGCCGCTGCACAAATTCCACGCGGTCGCCGGATTTGTGAATCGTCCACTTGCCCGGATCGGCCACCTTATAAAGCTTGTAATGGTCGTAAGCCTCCGTATCGGGCTTGCGCAGCACGCCGATCCCGATCTTCATGAACATGCCGCCGGGAGGCGCGTCGTCATAACCAAGCGGCGCATACTCTTCCACCGGCCCCGTAATCGCGCTGCACGGTCCGGCGATGATGTCTGGTCCCTCGTACACGAAATCCCGCACGTCGGAGCGCCGACCTGTGTACCACGGTCCGTAATAATCGTGGCCTTTGTACCGGAGTGCATAGATCACGCCGGACCAGTCGAACCGCGTACCGGTGTAATAGCCGTCCTTCGCGTCCGGCAAATACAACTGCGCGCGAATGTCGCTGTTCGAAATTGCGGTTTCGGGCGGCCCGGCCGCTGAAAGGAGCGCGGAGGCGCACGTCATCACGATCGCAACAGCGGCGAATTTCATTCTCTGAATCATATCGAGACGCCGCTCTGGAATAAACTCGTGATCGACAATGTCGAGCCTTCTTCCACGTCTGGGCGCAGCCGTTTGCTGCGCCGCCGCGCTCCTCGCGCAGCAAGCCGCCACCCATCCACCGGTGCCCGATTGGGCGTGGCCCGGTTCTCCCGGCCATAAGCAGGTCCCGCCGCCCGCGGACTTCCATCGACAGAGCGCGACGTCCAGCACGCCCATCGGCATCTTCGACGGCCAGTCCGATATCGGCAGCGCCGTCGTGCCCGGCAGCGCAACCTACGACGCCGCTGCCCGCGCCTATACCATCCATTCCGCCGGTTACAACATCTGGTACACGCGGGACGAATTCCGGTTCCTCTGGAAAAAGATGTCGGGCGACGTTTCGCTGGCCGCCGACGTCAATTTCCCGGACCCGAATGGCTACAACGATCGCAAAGCCGTTCTCATGATCCGCCAGAGTCTCGACGACGATTCGAAGGCTATGATGGCGGCGCTTCATGGAACGGGCATGTTTCATCTCGCCTGGCGCCCCGAGCCTGACGTCGACGTGATTGCTCTCGACATTCGCGTCTCCGCAATGGGCCTGCCGGGCCGCAAAACGCCTTCCGGGCTCATCAGTCCGAAACGCCTCGGCATCGAGAAACGCGGCGATGCTTTCGCGATCTTCGTCAGCCTCGATGGCGAGCCGATGCACCAGTTCGGCCCGCCGCAGACGCTGCGGCTGGAGGGTCCCTTCTATGCCGGCATCGGTTTCTGCTCGCATGTGCCGGACAAGGTGGATACCGCGGTACTTTCGAACGTTGTACTCGAAAACCGGGCGGGCAAAGTCCGCTGAATTCAGGCGGCGCTCACGACCTGCGGCTGCGCTTTGTCCACCTGCCTGAACGCGGCTCGCAGCAGGATGGGCGTCGCAAATGTAGTGGCCAGCGCCATCAGGACCAGCGTAGTGAACAGCTGCTGTCCGATGAAGCCGCGCGAAAGCGCGACATTCGCAATCACCAGTTCCATCACTCCACGGCCATTCAACCCCATTCCGAGCGCCCAGCTTTCGGCGTTTCCCAGCCCGGCCAGCCGGCCGCCCGCATAGCCGCCGAAAATCTTGCCCGCGAAAGAGACAACCAGAACCGCGCTCACCAGCGTCCAGTCCCGCAGCGCGGAGCCGTTGAACTCGAGGCCGATCGCGGCAAAGAACACCGGCCCCAGAAACCCCATGGTCACGCTGGATGCCGTGTTCTGGATCGTCGCGAAGTTCTTCCGCCCCAGCGCTTCGTGGCTCAGCAGCATGGAGCCGAAAAATGCGCCCACCAC